>JAHIVM010000402.1 GCA_018816665.1 Candidatus Zixiibacteriota bacterium | reverse complement strand
GGCTCAGCACTCCTCCCAGCGTTTTGGTGTACACCCGATTGATCACCGGGGTAGGCGATACCACATTCACCGCCCCGGACACGGTGCCGGTTTTCAGCACAAACACAAACGCCTCGACAAGATCCTTCAGAGTGATCCAGCTCATGTACTGGGAGCCGTCGCCAAGCATCCCGGCCAGCCCCAACCGGAACGGCAGTAGCGTTTTTTCCAGGATGCCACCACTGCGGTCCAGTACAATGCCGATCCGCATGAACACGGTCCGGATGCCGCTGTCTTTGGCAGGCCGTGCGGCCGCCTCCCAGGCCCGGCAGACCTCGGCAAGGAATCCCTCGCCGGCGGGATGGTCCTCATTCACGCAGGTATCACCCGTATGACCGTAATAGCCGGTGGCGGAAGCACACAGGAAAACGCCCGGAGGTTGCTTAAGCGATGAAAGGCTGCGGGCCAGCAGCGCGGTACCGTCAACCCGGCTGTCGAGAATCAGCTTTTTGCGCTCGGCAGTCCACCGGCCGCCGCCGATATTGGCCCCGGCGAGATGAATGACCGCGTCGGCGCCGTTCAATCGATCGTACTCAATCTCGCCTTTCACCGGGTCCCAGTACAGGCTCCCGGGTCCCGACAGGCCGCGTGAGCGGACCAGCGTAATCACGTCGTGGCCGTCGGCTGCCAGACGGGAGGACAAAGCCGTCCCGAGCATACCGGACGCGCCGCTGATGACGATTTTCATAGCCGATTACCCACTTTCATCCGGCCAGTTCGCTGAGCTTTTCCCGGACGTTGGCCGCATGGCCGGCCGCCTTCACATTGCGCCAGGCGTAAGCGATTTTGCCGGTGGGATCGATCAGGAAGGTACTGCGAATAACACCCTGGACTTCCTTGCCGTACATCTTTTTGGTCCCGAAAGCTCCGTACTTCGTCATCACCTTGCGATCGGTATCCGCCAGCAGGTCGATTTTCAAGTTCTGTTTGGCAATGAAGTTCCGGTGACTGGCGGCGGAGTCCGGGCTGACTCCCAGCACGACCGCGTTGAGTTTTTCGAACGCCTTGAGGCCGTCGGTGAACTCGCAGGCTTCTTTGGTGCAGCCGGAGGTGTTATCACGCGGGTAGAAATACAGGACCACCCATTTTCCTGTCAGATCCTTCAGGGCGATCTTCTTTTCATCCTGATTGAGCAGAGTGAAGGCCGGTGCCTTTTTGCCGGCGTCTACGTTCTTGACTTCGGTCATACAATCCTCTCCCATGTGTCATCGACTAAGTTGTACCTTATGCCAGTCACAACACAACAAAGAAGTTCCGGGTTCCGCTACAGTGTCGGTCATACCGTGCGCTTGCGAAAACGGGAGGCCGCGATCGTGAAGATGGCCAGTCCGTAAACAACGAGCGGCAATATGCTGCCGAGCAGATCGGCGAACGATGAGCCTTTCATCATGATGCCGCGAACGATTTCCATGAAATACCGCAGTGGATTGAGCAGCGAAACGTACTGGATGGATTCCGGCATGTTGCCAATCGGGGTGAAAAAGCCCGACGTCAGGATGGCAAAAATCGAGAAAAACCAGGCAAAAAACATGGCCTGCTGTTGAGTTGACGTGACGGTGGAAAAAAACATGCCGATCCCCAGCGTGGTCAGCAGGTATAATGCGGACAGCGCAAACAACAGCATCCACGATCCGACAAACGGAATGCCAAACCACACGACGCCCACGATCAGAGCTACAATCATTTCAACAAAACCCAGTATCGCGAAGGTCGTGATTTTGCCCAGCATGAGAGCCGTCACACTGATAGGCGTCACTGTCAGTTGCTCCAGAGTGCCCATCTCGCGTTCCCGGACGATGGCCATGGACGTCAGCATGACCGTTACCATGGTCAGCAGCGTGGCCACAATACCGGGAACCATGTAGTAGACCGATTCGAGCTCGGGGTTGTAAAGGAACTTCTGCCGAATCTCAACCGGCAGGTGCATGCCCGTTACCGAGCGGGAGTACCGTCCACTGATCGCCGCGGCATAGCCCATGGCGGCCCGGGCGGCATTGGCATCGGCACCGTCGATTACCATCCCCACGGTTACCTGGTCCGTATCTGACAGGCGTTCTGAAAAATCATTCGGTATAATGAGAGCGACCTCGGCATCGCCTGACTCAAAGCGCTGCTCCAGATCCCAGAGCGGAAGGCTTGGTTCCAATCTGGCAACATCCTGCGGAATGAAATAGTCGCCCGGTTCGAACGAGTGAATGTACTCGCGGGACATGACAGATTGGTCAAAGTCGTATATGTCGGTGGCGAGTCGCTTGACATCGGTGTTGACCGCGTAGCCCATCAGGAGAAGCTGGATAATCGGCATGGCGAAGATGATGCGCAGCATGTTGCGGTCACGTCGCACCTGAATGAACTCTTTCTTCATCAGTCCAACAAACGCTCTAAGCATGGCTATCCGATCCGCGTTTCGAATTTTCTGGCAGCGATCACAATCAGAATCAGGGAAATCAGGACCAGCCACCCGGTCGGCACTACCAGGAGTTCCAGTCCGGCACCTTTCAGCATGATGCCGCGAATAATCTTGATGAAGTAGGTCGCCGGCACGATGCGGCTCACGCCCTGCAACACCGGCGGCATGTTTTTGACTGCGAAAATGAAGCCCGAGAGCATGATCGATGGCAACATGGTGCTGACCAGGGCAAACATCATGGCTACCTGTTGCGTTTTCACCAGCGACGAGATCACGATACCGATACACAGCGATGTAGTCACGTACACCAGGCCGCAGGCCGTCAACAGCACATACGACCCGACAAAGGGGACACCAAATACCGTCCGGGCAAACACCAGCACCAGGACACCGTCGACAAACGCCATAAGCGTGTACGGCAGGAGCTTGCCCAGCAGGATTTCATGCGGTTTGACCGGCGTGGTCAGCAGCTGCTCCATGGTGCCGGTCTCCTTTTCGCGGGCAATGGTGATTGACGTCAGTAAGGCTGAAATCATCAGCAGGATTACGGCGACCAAGCCCGGTACAAAAAAATGCGCCGATCGCAGGTCCGGGTTATACAACACCTGCAACGACAACCGGATGCCGGGCGGAGAGAATCCCGGCGGCAGGCGGTCCTCCAGGTATTGCAGCAGCACATTGTTGCTGTAACTCTGCACTGCCGCCGCCAGTGAGGCATCGGAGCCGTCGATCGTAAGTCCCAGTTCAAAGT
>JAHIVM010000401.1 GCA_018816665.1 Candidatus Zixiibacteriota bacterium | reverse complement strand
TGCAGATCGCGGTGCAGATAGCGGGCGCACTTGATTCCGCTCACCGGCAGGGACTGATTCATCGTGATCTCAAGCCGGGCAATGTCATGCTGACCAAAGACGGCGCCAAGCTCATGGATTTTGGTTTGGCCAAGCTGGCTCTCAACGGATCGGCGCCGCAGGGTATGACGGCGATAACGCAAACGACCCCGCTTACCGGTGCCGGCACCATTCTCGGCACCATGCAGTACATGGCCCCCGAGCAGCTCGAGGGCAAGGAAGCCGATGCTCGTTCCGACATATTTGCGTTCGGCGCCATACTGTACGAAATGACCACCGGTAAGCGCGCCTTTGAGGGTGGCTCCCAGGCAACCCTTATCGCGGCGATCATAGAACGAGAACCAACGTCGCTGTCGGTGGTGATACCGTCGACCCCGCCCCTGTTTGAGCGACTGGTCAAGAAGTGCCTCGCGAAGGACCCGCAGAATCGCTGGCAATCGGCGGCGGACCTGTCCGACGAACTCCGCTGGATTTCCCAGGCCGGCTCCCAGGTTGGCGTTCCGTTGCACATTTCCAAGCGACGTAAGTTCAAGTTTACGGTCGCACGGATAGTCGGCGCCGTGGCAATAACCGTGTCCGCCGTACTGGCTTACCTGCTGTTGACACAGCCCAAGCCGGTTGTCCACACGAACCGGTTCTCCCTGTCTCCCTCAAGCGAAGTTCCTGAGATTCGAGCCGTCAACTGGTCCCGAATCTCCCCGGACGGTCGCATGATTGCCTTCCGGGCGACCGATACGCTCGGGGTCACTATGCTCTGGATCCGTCCGCTCAATTCACTGGAGCCGTACCCTCTGAGGGGAACGGAGAGTATCACCCGTCAATTCTGGTCCCCCGACTCGAGGCATATCGCCTTCTTCAAGTCGAATCAGCTCTATAAGATACCGGTAGCCGGCGGACCGGCCCAGTTGATATGTGAGGCGTTTGGAGCCGACGGCAACTGGGGCAGTGAAGGGTATATTCTTTTCGACGGCCAGGCGTCGGATACGCTGAAATACGTATCGGCTTCGGGCGGCACGCCGCAGTATGCCACGACGATTGACACGGCCAAAGGCGAGCGCTCATCGGCCTGGCCCTGGTTTCTCTCCGATGGTATTCATTTTCTGTACGTGCTGTACACCAAAACCGGGTCGCAACTCAGAGTTGGCTCGATTGAATCAGATGAGTCGACGCTCGTTTTTGATGAAGACCAGATGCGTCTGCTGGAATCTCGCGTGGAATTCTGCAAACAGGGATACCTGCTGTTCATCAGGGACAAGCTTCTGCTCGCGCAACGGTTTGATGAACATACGTTCGAACTGCTTGGTGAACCAATTCCGGTCGCGCAGGGCATCGATCAATCGGGCAACGCCTCCACCTTTGGTACCTCGGACAACGGCGTATTGCTGTATCAGTATACGTCAACGTCCAGCCTGGCCGAGCTCGTCTGGCTTGATCGCAACGGGGTAGAGATCGAGAAAGTGGGAACACCCGATGCCTACCGGGATATCGCGATCTCTCCGGACAACGGCAAACTGGTATTCGGTCTGTTCGATGATCAGGGTACGAACGAAGATCTCTGGATACGGGACTTCAAGAGAAATCTGGTGTCTCGACTCACGTTTGACAAGCCGGACAATGTGCTGCCCAAATGGTCCCCGGATGCAAAACACATCGTGTACGCCGAGACTGAAAACGGCAATTTCCGAACGAAGTACAAGCGCGCCGACGGACAGGGCGTGGTGCATCGGTTGGAGGGTGCTGACTCGGTCCTGAATGGACCTGCCCACTGGTTCGCCGACAGTGTGCTGTACCTGGTTGTCAGCGCCAATGATCTTGATGTCGCCCGGTATGACTTCGCCGACAAGTCGGTTACACCGGTCATCAATACGCAGTACCGAGAAGTAGGATCATCTGTTTCGAGCAACGGACGGTACATCCTGTACATATCGAATGAGTCAGGTCGAAACGAGATATATGTCAGCGAACTGGATGGCGACGGCGGACGCTGGCAGGTGTCCAACAGTGGTGGCTACAGCCCCTGCTGGAGAAGCGATGGCGGCGAGATATTCTTCCTGAGTGGCAACGATGTGATGTCTGTGGATGTCGCAATGTCCGACAACAAGTTCGAAATAGGCTTGCCCAAGAAGCTCTTCAGTCAATCGCTCAATTTCGCCGGTACTGTATCTGCATCGCGCTACTGTGTATCCAACGATGGTCAGCGGTTCCTGATGAATATCCCGGTTCAGACGCAGTCAAATGACAACATAATCATTGTCCAGAACTGGCTCGAGGAACTGCAGCAGAAGTAGGCGAGTATGAGCCCTGTTCTGACAAGCTGACCGGTCACAAAACTACCACCGGATCCTGCCTGCGAACCATCGGCGGTAAGGCACCCTTTTGCATGGCAATGCCTTACCCTGTCTGTTCCGGAAACTCCGCCCCGTTGCTTAAGGCTTTCCCAGCCGGCATCCGACAGTATCACTATGAGGAAGGTGCTGGTGTTTGTCATTGCGGCTCTCTGCGGCTGGGCCGGCTGGTGGCTCGGCAATCAGGTCGGCCTGATGACTGCCCTCCTGCTCAGTATGGTCGGCACGGGGCTCGGGATGTATTTCGGCCGGCGGCTGATTCAATTCTGAGTGTCATCAGAAAAGGACTGGCCGCTCAATCACGACTTTCCCGGACGGTTGCTATCGCCGTCGGTTTCCACAGCAATACGTTGCATCTTGACTCTACGTTGCCGCTCAGTTATACTAAAGAGCTGAAGGTGTAGCCGATTCTGCAGCCGGGTGGTTGGCATACCTGCCGAACCGACATACCACCGGCGACAGCCATTGGTGATCACGCGGGCTCTGTTGCCGGTATCGAAACCGGCCCTCTTACATGTCTCGGGAAGAATGTGGTTATGATGCAAATCCTATCGACCCTGGCAACCGTCGCCATGACTCTAGTCATGTCAGTGTCGGCGACCGCCGACACGGGGGGCATTCACACAGACCAGGTGGACAATAGTCGACCGGGCCACGGAATACCTGCGACACCGCAACTCGCCGGTGAGACTATTCCGTGGCAGGTTCTCTCTTCAGGGGGGCGCGAGGGCAACTCTACATCCTATACCTTGAACGGCACAGTCGGACAGACCGCCACCGGTGCCGGCGCCTCGGGCACCTATTCGTTGACGCACGGGTACTGGCGCAGCCCGGCCGACGCGGGATGTTGTATTGGCAGCATCGGCGATGTCAAACTGACGCCGGATTGCGATGACGCCGATCAGACGGTTGATATTAGTGACCTGACCAACCTTATCAACCACCTGTTTATCGGATTTGCACCGTTGTGTTGTGAGGTTGAGGCGGATGTCGCACCGGCTATTGCCGGCGGTGTACCTGACGGCTCCGTGGATGTCGGCGACCTGACCGCCATGATAGATCATCTGTTCATTGGCTTCCCGGTTATGCCCACCTGTCCTTAGGCAGCCTATGATGATCATCGAGTCTGCAAAGATTGGCGACAGAAGCAGTCGAGACGTGCGTGATTTTGCGCTTACGGTTGTTGTGCCCTCGGTTGCTTATGGAATCCTGCGGGATTTTGCCGCCCTTTTCAGAGATTGCATTTCCTGAGTTCAGTCTTTTGCTATATTTTTTGGGAGAAGTCATCGCTGGATACTCGCATCCTGTAGTAAACACTCTATAAACACTTTCACAGGGTTGAAACTTATGCGGTTGAGTGAACTCTCTGTCACAGCGGGGCGGCATGTGGTGGTTCTGATTGCAGTACTCCTGATGCTGCCATGGGCGGGATTCGCCGCGGTTCCCAAGCTCATAAACTACCAGGGGTATCTGGCCGACGGAGCCGGTCAACCGGTACCCGACGGCAGTTACCAGATCTATTTCCGAATCTATCCGTATCCGACGGGTGGCAGTGCGCTCTGGGAGAGCGGCTCGCAGACCGTTTCGGTCTCGGGCGGCGGTTTCAGCTATTTGCTCGGCTCACAGGTGACTCTCCCCGACCACCTGTTTGATAACTCCATAACCCGCTATCTGGGCATAACGGTCGGCACTGATGCGGAAATCGTTCCTCGGACCAGACTGGTAACCGTCCCCTATGCATATCAGGCGCTGCATGCGGACACCTCTGATTATGCCGTAACCGTCGCGGACCATTCCGTAACGAATGCGAAACTGGCCGACGGTGCTGTTACCGATGCCAGTGTGAGTGCCGCGGCGGACATCGACCCGGCCAAAATAGACGGCACGGCCATGGTCCTGTCCGGGTCGTGGCAAACCGTTTCCGGATTTGTCGAGTATACGGGACCCAATGTCTACATGCACGACAGTTCATTCCAATCCAGTGGGTACGGCATTAAGATAGGCTCCCGGGTTGCCCACGGTTCGGACGAGGCGCTGCTTGAGGTTGACCGGAATTACAACAACACCACAACCAGGTACGGTGTAAGGGCCAGATTGGACAACTCCTCCACTGGATATCTCTACGGAATACGATCTGAAGTCGAACACACGACAGCCGGCAGCGGCGGTACTGCGTACGGCGTCTACGGCCACGCCATGAGTGACGGATCACAGCGTACCGGGACTTATGGACTGGGACAAAGCAGGAATGCATCGATTACGACCGGAACATCGGTCGGTGTAAGCGGTGTTGCCTACGACGGCGCTTACGCCTATGGAATAATGGGCTACGCAGGATCGGCGACAACCAACTACGCCGGGTATTTC
>JAHIVM010000400.1 GCA_018816665.1 Candidatus Zixiibacteriota bacterium | reverse complement strand
GGCGCACATGACGGCGGCAGGTAGCGGGCCGGAATTTTCTCAAGGAAACCGCACAGATCGTCCTGGGAACCCTCCCACCCCTGGGCCAGGGGGAAAATGTCGGCATCAACGTAGATCCCCAGATAGGTATCGCGCAGGCGGTCCTGCCCGATGTTCTTGATGGCAAAATCCATCAACACGAAATCCTCGGCATAAGCATACGACCAGGCAAAGGACCGCTGCGTGACCTCAATGCCAAGTGGGTGGTGCCCCCGGAGATCTATGACATCGTTTTCAATGCCGGGACAGTTGGTGCAGGTGTCGTAATAGACGGCGATGAAATCCTGCTCAGAAATGGCTCCTTCATACTCGGATTTGGCAGGATTGATGGTAGAGCGATACAGCATCCGTCCCAAAGGAAGCACATCCGGGTGAAATTCCTGACCGCCCCGCCATCCGGTGGCGCCCACCGATACCAGGGTGTCCCGACCAACCACCGCTCCAACCCACAGGGCACCGGCAAATAGATACTTGGTATTGGATCCCTTGGGATATTCGCAGGATGCCACCGTCTCTCCGGTGAACACGTCGTTGCAGGCTCCGCTGTTCCCGCCGCAACCCGTTCCGGAGTATGCGTCCCCGAACGTCCCGTTGTTGGTTACTGCCAGGACTATTTTGCCCACGTTGTGAGCGGCAACCTCGTACGCCGGTGGCTCGGCCAACGCTACCGGCGGTCGCGGTTCCCGGTCGGGAGCCGACCGTGCCGTGACGGAGGTACCCGACAGGACCACCAGGCACAGCATTGCCCCGAGCCAATACGGATGTGTTCTCTGCGTTATCATCGCTCTGTCACTCTGACGTAGAGACGCCGCACGGCGATGGGTTGTGCAAGGTATTTTGCCTCATGTGTTCTGAGTTAAGTGTGCCCGCCCGCCGGGGGCAAGAGCTTTTTCCGACCAATGCCGTATACCAGAGTATTTTCCCCATTTTTTACGAACCCTCACCGGATTCCTTCCGTACATAGAGTCAATGATTGCTGGTAGGGCTATCAGACATTCTGCATGGGAAAGGTAGGAGTATGGAAAAGCGTGGCTACGGCGTTATTGCGCTGATGTCTGTCAGTCTGATTGCCCTGGAATTGTCCTGGACCCGTCTGCTGTCCGCGGAGTTTTTCTACACCTTTGCGTTTCTGGTTCTCTCCCTGGCCGTCCTTGGTCTCGGGCTGGGATCTCTTGCTTTGCGTTTGTTCCCCGGTCTGGGCAAGGAGAAGTGGCTCAGCGTGTATCTGACGCTGGCCGGTCTTCTGACCTACGTAGCCCCTATTCTGGTCTTCAAGCTGGGCGTACGCTTTTCACAGGTTTTTGCCAGCTGGACCGAGGTCCTGAAGCTGCTGGCAACAATCCTACTGCTCAGTTCGACCTTCTTTTTTGGCGGCATGGGACTGGCCCTCCTGTTCAAAACGCAGTATGCGCGTATCAAACGACTCTACATGGCCGATCTGCTCGGGGCCGCCGCCGGCGTTATTGTTGCGATTCTGGCCATGAACTACTTTGGAACGCCCGCGGCTGCTTTCCTGATTTCACTGCCGATCCTGGCCGCGGCAGTCCTGGCGGGCTCCGGCGCCATGCGGATTGTACCGCTGGTCGTGGCTTGCGGAGCGGTAGCCCTGTGCCCGTTGTCCGAGTCGTTGCTGGAAAGGGAACGGCCGGAGCGCGCTCGGGTAGTGTACAAACACTGGGACGCCATGTCCAAAATCAAGGTTTACGATGACGGTCAGTCGCGCGGCATCAATATCGACAATATCGCCAATTCACCCGTGTACTCGTTCGATGGCAACTGGGACCGTCCCGATTCTCTGAAATTTCAGTTTGGTCTGCCGGTTGACTATCTCATCGGGTTGTTTGACTCCTGCACGTTTTTGTCACTGGGGGCGGGGGGCGGCGCCGACGTTCTCCAGGCTCTGCAGGAGGGTGCAGTCGAGGTTCACGCGGTTGAGGTCAACCCGCATATCAATCGCATGATGATAGACGGTGACCCGTCGGGCTATCTGTCGCTGGCGGACACCGTGAAGGACAGTACGGGGGAGGTACTTGAAATCATTCCTGATACGCTGCCGGTAGTCACACTCCCTGAGTATTCCGGCAACATCTATCACGATCCTCGGGTGACGGTGGTTACAGAGGACGCCCGGGCATATGTCCGCCGTTTTGAGAACAAATTTGACATCATTTATTCGTTGAGTTCCAACACCTGGACCGCACTGGCATCGGGTTCCTTCGCCCTCGCCGAAAACTATCTGTTCACCACCGAAGCGTTTCGGGACTATTGGCATGCGCTGTCGGATAGCGGCTTCCTGGTTATGGAGCATCAGTTTTACATGCCGCGCCTGGTAAGCGAGGTCATGGAGGCTCTGGATCGTGTTGGAGTCGAGGATGCAAAGTCTCATTTCGCGGTGTACAATTTGCCCCATATGAGGCGGAATGTCGTGGTCATGTCTCGCCGGCCGTTGGATGACACTCTTCGCTACCACGCCATCTACGATCTCATGCCCGAATACCACATGTATTGTCATCTGCTGTATCCGGCGTCTGATTCCGCGGCCGACAGTCTGATCCAGCGCATCGTGGACGAGGGTTGGCAGGCGGTTCAGGCCGATGCCGCGATCGATCTCTCACCGTGCACCGACGACCGTCCGTTCATCGCCCAGATGGGACGGTGGGAGAATCTCGACCTTGGCAATACGGAGCAGATTCTGCCCTACGAGTTTTACGGTTTCCCGCTTACCAAACTCATTATCGCTGCCATTGTTCTGATCGTGCTGGTGATCATTGTGCCCCTGCTGCTGGTTCCATATTGGCGCAGTCCCGACAAACTCCGGGCCGTGCCCTGGTTGTACTTTTTCTTCATCGGGGCAGGCTTCATGATGATTGAGGTCGTCTTGATACAGAAATATGCCCTGTTTGTGGGACCGTCGGTATACAGCCTGGCGGCCGTGCTGTTGACATTGCTGGTGTCCTCCGGTGTGGGGAGCCGATTCGCGGGCAGATTCACGGATGCTGCACCATTCATTGCGATTCTGGTATGGCTTGGGCTGGATATTTTCGTATTCGGCTATGTGGTAAGCGCCCTTGCGGCGTCGCCAATGGCTCTCCGGATCCTGGTGACATGCCTGCTACTGGTACCCCTGGGCTTTGCTATGGGGATGCCGTTCCCCAAAGCCACCGAGCGGGTCAAATCGCTGATCGACTGGGGATTCGCTGTAAACGGCGCGGCCTCTGTCCTCGGGTCAGTAGGGGTCGTTTTTGTGGCCTTCACCTACGGATTCCCGCTCGCCCTGGCCCTCTCAGGTGCGATGTACGCGGCCGCACTGGGGTTGTTCCTTATGCGTCGAGCCTGGTAGCACCTCGCTCCAGAGCGGACGGCGGGACAAAAAAGAGAGGTGAAACCCTGACGCCGTAGCCCCCGCGGTCACCTCTCGCAAGTGATGAACAAGTGCCTGGCAGCCCGCCGGGCATTTGTTGTATGTACTTCGTAGCCTTCCGTATTGCGAAAGAAGTGTAGCGATTGGAAATCCGTCCGATGTTTGCTGCTGTCGCAGATCCTTTTTAAAGGGCTTCCAAGATACCCAGCCTCTTCCGGATTCCGATCCACATCCCTGCCCGGCGTCGCTAACGATTCGTGCCTGCGTTACATCGTGAAATGACGATCTCCGTTGAGAATGCCCTCCAGCATACGGACTGTCTTTTCGGTGGGGGAGCGCATGATATCGGTAATTGTGTACGTGCCCCGAATGGCTTGCCGGGCACCCATGGGCCGTCCGGCGGTCGAAATGGGGCGTGCCTTGCGACGGTATCTCAGACTGTATTCGCGCTGATACTCGCGGGCCCGTTCACGATTTTTGCGGTAATATTCCCGGAAATACTCTCTGCGGTCGGGCTTGGAGGCACCGCGGTTGTCGGTTCGAGTGGTTGACGGTTGATCTAAAGTAACCTGGCGGTTGTTGGTTGGTGTGGGTACGTTTTGATTATTCATTGCAATTCCATGCCTTTGCTAACTGGTTAGCTGGTAGCGTTGCGGCTCACCATTCCTATGTGTTTGTTCCCTTGTGTGTTCACCATGTCAATCCGGCATTCAAAACATCACCGGTCCCGATGTGCCCAGGGCTGGGCCCGTGTGATGACTCACCGGCGATGTTCCTGTCGATGCAGGCAAAACGGAGGTTCGGCGACCCTCGCCCCGAGCCTCTCGTCCTTCTCCCGGTGACATCGAACGCGACCCTTGAGGGGAGGGGTTGGTCGCGGTATCTGCTCCGGATTGTGATTTCCCGAACACGTGCTGTGCCAGAATCTCCTCCAGCACTTCTACGGATCGGAATTCGTGTGACATGCGGTCACTCTCGCGCTCCAGTTCCTGACTCAATGCAGCAATCCTGTCGGAGAGGCGCGACGCATTCGCCAGCGCCTCATGCAACTGACGGAACTGGACCGACTGTTGCGCGACTATCTGCATCATCTCCCTGATCTGGTGGTACGTAATCACCCATCAATCTCCTTGTTGCAAGCCAGTGTTCATGCCGCTGCGAGTGTGACATACGGGTTTGGCCCACGCTTGGTCCGAGACAAACCTGCCTGGGGCAGCAATAGGTTTCCCTGATTCAAACTGATCACCTCCTTCATTACGTAGAGAATGCCTATACGACGAAACGGCCGTGCTATTCACAATCACACGACAGCCTCGCAAAGTTTCGATTTCGAATGATGGAACTAATAGAGCAGGGGGATTTGGGGACGGACTGCCGGAACTGCGAAGGCCACGGGTTGCGTGGACCGGGGGAATACGGCATATGGCCCCACCCCAGTCATAATCGCAGGAGACACCGGGGCGATGACCCCGGGAAAGGAGAGCAACTTCCTTGCTACTTTGAAGCCGATGAGTCCGAGCGATCTGCAATCTTTGCTCCGTTGCTCGTGCCTGGCCGGCACGACCGCCGTCGTGGTCGGGTGTCGCTATCTTATATGACACTCGCCGTCACAACGGCACATTACGGAAACGATTGAATCACTTCGGTACGCAGTCGGGTCAGGACCACGCAAGTATCACAGGGACGTAGTTTGGGTCACTCCCTTTTTTCCGGGCCGTACAGATAACACATGAACAATTGTCTGTCAAACCGGCGCGCCACAAAAATGCTCGGTAAAGCAAAGCGGTTGAAAAGCCGCATCTTAGACCGTCCCTTTTGTCTCGTTGACTGAGTCCACCTGAACACCGTTTCGCGTTATTGAGAAATTAACCACGCCAAGGGCCTTGCGGGCAAATGGTTACACGCTCTCTTTCCTGACACGCACGCCGACCACTGGCAATTGCACAGCGTTCGGGTAATGAGCACACGAACGGCGACACGCGTCACCACGTACCAATGAACACGTGCGGATGTCATTACCTGCTGATGATTTGCCTTGGGGGACAGGCACGCGAATACGCGGACATGGTGATGCCCGTGTGCTAACACGAATGAGAGAGAGCGCGTGGTGACGCTACGGCGTCGGATAGCGCAATGCCGAATCGGCACCGCGTCGGTCAACCGGTCGGGATCTCTTGATCGTACTGAAGCAGGACTTGCACCGCTGCGGGTCGCGATCATAACCGCAATCGGCGAAGTACTCCTGGGCATCTGATGTGAAGACGAATTCCTCGCCGCAATCACAACAGGTAAGAACTCGGTGGGGGATGCGAGAGGTCATGTGTGAGGTGCCTCCTTTTCCTGGACTACCCTGTCGGTATTATCAGGGAGGCCAGGCCTGTCGGCCTGGCCTCCCTGTGACCCAAACTACGTCCCTGTGATCATCCAGCCACTGGCTTACTGGCTGCCTGCGGAGATAGCCCCCTGGGCCAATGGCTGAGTTTCCTTGACGCGAGGTACAAAGTACGAAAACAATAGCAAGCGTCAATAATGATAGATTACGTATGCCTTACGTAAAAACCGTCAATGTGACCGCAGGTAGGTGCTGAGATTAATGTCTTTGCCCTGCAAACCCAGCTTCTTGCGGATTGTTTCGCGGTGTTTGTGGACCGTCAATAGTGACAGATTCAGTCTATCGGAGATCTCCTTGGAGGTCAATCCGTCCTCAATGAGTTCACACACTTCGGCTTCGCGAGTTGTGAGGAACGAGTATCGCGATTTGAAGGGATCAACATTCTCCTCGAGCATATGCCCCAGTTCCTGCTCAAGTGATTCGAGATCGGCCACCGCATCATTGTCCTGAGCACCAGCCAGGCGGGTCAGCGCCGGACGTATGGTGGCCTGCAACTCCTTGTAGAGTTTAGCCTTGAAGTCGTCCTTTTCTTCTTCTATGTGGGCGAGGATCTGCTTCAGCGCGATATTCTTCTCCATCAGGACTTTGCGTTCTGTCTCCAGGGCTTCGCGCGCGCGGCGCAGCATGGATTCAATCTTCTTGCGGCCGGTTATGTCTGTAATTACCGCAAAAGCACCGCGTTGAGACCCCGTTGCGTCAACAATTGTCTCCGGCGATACAATAGTGGTGACGCGGTGGCCGTCCTTGCGCAACCATTCCAATTCATACGGGGCGGTTTCTCCGCGCGCACGCCGGGCCATTTGTTCGGAAACCAGAGCCGCATTGTCATCGTCCAGGAAGTCGGTAGGCAAACTGCCAATCAATTCGTCGCGCTGGTACCCCAGCATCTCACAGAACTTGTCGTTGACAAAAACGAGAACGCCGCTCTCGTCGCGAATAACCAACCCCTCACTCATCGTTTCAACCAGACGACGGTGTAGCTCTTCACTCTCGCGCAAGGCCGTTTCAATCTGCTTCTGTCCGGTCACATCGCGATAGATCCAGATGTACCCGGTGACTTTGCCATGGGGACTGCGCAGGGGAGAAATCTGCAGTTCGCACACAATCTCGGTGCCGTCGCTACGGGCACACTCCTGCACCCCCGTCCAGGTCATGCCTGCGGAGACCGTCTTGAGAACGGCTCGGTTCATGTGTTCGGACATCGGCCGCGGATTCAGGGCATCGGGTTTGCGCCCTACCAGATCCTCCGCAACAAATCCAGACATTCGCTGAGCAGCGTCGTTCACATACGTAATGCGAAAATCGGGATCTGTCACGACAATCGCATCCGAAATCTGGCGGGTGATGGAGCCGAGGAACTGCAGCTCGTTTTCCGTCGTCTTGCGATCGGTGATATCCTGTACGACCCCGAACAGATGCACGGCCGTGCCGATATCGTCATAGGTCAACTCGCCTTCGTCCTGGAAGTGCCGGACGCTGCCGTCGTTGAGAACCACTCGATACTCAACATTGAACCAGGACTTGTTGGCGACTGCCCTCTGCAGAGCACTGTCGATTCGATGACGATCGTCGCTGTGTATCAGGGGCAGGATTGTTCGTATGCTGGGGGAGAACTCGCTCGGATCCCGCTGATAGATGGCAAACACGCCCTCGGACCAGGACAGCTCTCCCGACTGCAAATCCCAGTCGTAGTGACCCAGCTTGGCCATGCGCTCCGTGTCGGCCAGTATCTTCCGAGTCTCGGCAAGCGCCGTCTCAAGGTCGGGGGAAGAGGCCGAGGCAAGGCCGCCCCGTTGGACAGAGTCGTGTGCTCCGCCTGACGGTCGGGATATTGCCCCGCCCTTAGGATGTCGTCCGGTGTCGCCGCCTGCCATGAGTATCCGCCCTCGTATTGACCGGGAAAAAAGGGGGGGCAAGCCCCTGAATGACAACGGGTATGCAATCTGCGCGGGTGATCGTCGGACGTGTCAGTGGCTACCCCGGTCGGTCTTAGCTGTGCCATCAGATCATACGGTCAATGTCTCGGTTTGTCAACATATGCCGGCGGGCTTAGTTCCCGCAAGAACTTACGTCGCCGCCGAAGTACGAATATGGCTAACTGCGGCCTGATGGCCTGCCGATAACCTGAGTATGACATTATTGGGGACAGGAGTTGCATGATCTCGGGCATAGCTGACGCTACTCTGGGCCGTATCATTGATACCGTGGGCGATCTTCCGGCCTCACCGGCGATTGTGTCATCGGTTATGGGGCTGACTTCGGACCTCGATTCCAAAGTACTGGATATTTCGCGCGTCCTTTCGGCAGATCAATCATTGACCGCCAAAGTTCTCAAGCTGAGCAACTCATCGTTTTACGGCCGGTCAAAATCTGTCTCCACGCTCGAAGAGGCGATTCTCATCCTGGGATTTTTCACCGTCCGCTCCATGGTAATTGCAACCTCGGCCCATGCCATGTACCGGCAGACCGACAACAGTCGGGTGGAAGACCTCCTGTGGCGCCACTCTCTGTCGGTAGCCATCACTGCGCGCCAGATGGCTGCCCGAGTGGGTTGCCAGGACAGGGAAGAGGTGTTCATCAGCGCTCTTCTGCACGACATAGGCAAGCTGGTGATGCTGCAGCGACTCCGGGAACGTTATCTCAAGGTTGTCCAGACAGTCGAGACAAACGGCGGCAGTTTCCTTGAATGCGAACGCGCCGCGCTGGGTTTTGATCATTGCGCGGTCGCGAATCTTCTCCTCGACAAGTGGTCGTTCCCGGGGAACCTGCATCGTTCGGTCGTACACCATCACGGTGAACACACACCTTTGCCCGGTACCACGACCGGCGCAGCTCCGGCAATTGTCTCCCTTGCCAATTTGCTGGCCAAGCACATGGAGGTTGGCTTCGCCGACCATCGTCATGAAGCGCCATGGGACACTGAGGCAGCGCGGCAACTCGCCCTGGATCGCGGGACACTGGAAGAAATCCTGGAAGAGTCGCGGGCATACTATCAATCCGAGAGTCACATTTACGAGGAATCATGAGCTCAATCAATCAGGCAGACATCCGGGCGGGACTGGACAAGTTTTCACACCTGCCGTCGATTCCCCAGATCATCCTGAAAATCAGGCAGATCTCCGAGAATCCGCGGTCGTCGGCCGCCGACCTGGCCAACTGTATACTCTCGGATCATCAATTGACCGGCCGCATTCTCAAAATGTCCAACTCCGTCTATTACGGTGATTTCTCCGGCCGCATCACTACCGTCACCCACGGTATCATGCTGATGGGGTTTCGCGCCGTGCGTAATATTGCGGTATCGATGGCCGTGTATGAGATCGTGAACAACATATCAAAAAACGCCCGCCTGGATATCACGGCCTTCTGGACCCGGTCCCTGGCCTGCGGCGTGGTGGCCAAAAACCTGGCAGGCATGCTCCGGATGACCAAGCAGGTTGAGACCGCGTTCATCGCCGGATTCATGCACGACATCGGCCAGGTCGTACTGGCCGGAGTGTTCCCTGAGAAATACGAGCGGATCAGCCGCTTTGAAATGGATTCACCCGAAATCCACAAGACCGAGCGGGTGCTGCTTGGTATCGACCATCTGCAGGCGGGCGAGTATGTCGCCCAAAAATGGAATCTGCCTGAGGCTCTGGTCAAACCAATCGCTGAACATCATCGGCTGCACGTGGCGCCGGGAGAAAAATCGGACAATGTGCTGGTGGACCTGGTCTATCTGGGCGACCGCTTGTATCCGCATGTCATGGCGGAGTCCACTCAGGATTCATCGGCCTTCTCGCTGGTGGCCCGGGAGGTGCAGGAACTGGTTGGAGTGGGGCCGGATGATCTCGCCGCTCTACTACAGATCTGCCGCAAACAGGTGGCTGAGATTGCAAGTGATCTTGAGATAGATATCGCGAAAGAACAGGAAAAGCGCGGGCTGGTAGACGGCAGCATGAATGACATCCGCCAGCAACTCAGCAACAAGGAAGTCCAGTTGGCCTTCCTGCAGAATGCCAGCGCCGCCCTGCTCGAAACGCAGGCCGGCAATGAAATCCTCCAGGTAGTGTGCGAGGCCGTATTCCGCGGACTGCAAATGGGACGCGTAGCGGTATTTGCATACCAGGAAAAGTGGGACACGTTCTCCGGAACGGTCGGGTTTGGGTTTGATACCCAGCAGGAAGTGCAGGCGCTCACACTGTCCGCCCGCAAAGGTTTGTTTAAGCACCTGCGAACCACCAAACGTCCGGTATCGGTAGTGGGCGATGACTCAGAGATTCAGGGGCTTGACCTGGACCCCGAGGAACTGCAAACACTCAGTGCGCGCGCTTTTGTTGCCGTGCCGATTGCCGTACGCGGCGATGTTTCTCACGTCATACTGGCCGACCGGCCCGATCGGGAACACCCGGTCGACGACGACTCCTTGCGCTCCATCATGGCGCTGGCCAATCAGGCGGCCATCTGCCTGGAACGGAATCTGCTTCAGGAACAACTGGTCCGCAAGGAGACGCCGTGACGCGCCTCCTGAGCGGTCCCCGATTGCTATGCGACCGGCTTTGACCTGAAATACAGCTTCAGCATATACCACACAACTCCCACCGCCAGCACGAAACAGACCAGGAACAGACCCAGAACGGACCACTGGGCCTTGAACGGCATTGCGGCCGGATCCCAGCTATCGGCCAATCGCACCGCCCGAACATAGTGCCGGGTCATCACCATGCCCAGGAGGGAGACGAACACCATTATTCCCGAGGGTAGAAACCTGCGCTTGAAGAAAAAGTGCAGCGATCCCACCGAGAGGATAACGGCGACGGTCAACGCCCAGATTCCCGGCGTCCGCATCAGCGG
>JAHIVM010000399.1 GCA_018816665.1 Candidatus Zixiibacteriota bacterium | reverse complement strand
AATGCCGCCATCGAGGCCGCCCGGGCCGGCGAGCAGGGCCGCGGCTTTGCGGTCGTTGCCGATGAGGTCCGTAAACTGGCGGAACGCACGGCCAAGGCCACCGGTGAAATCACCGGCATGATCAAGGGTATTCAGGGACAGACGGGATCGGCCGTGGCGTCCATGGAAGCCGGCATTCAACAGGTGGACAAGGGACGCGAGCACGCCGACCGGGCCGGCAGCAGCCTGAATCAGATAGTGACCATGTCCCAACAGGTTCAGGATATGATTCAGCAGATCGCAACCGCCGCCGAGCAGCAGTCGGTGGCCGCGGAGGAGATATCCAAAAACATGGAGCATATCGCCGCGGTGACAAAGGAAACGGCCTCAGGTGCCGAGCAATCGGCGTCCGCAGGTGAGCAGTTGCATCATCAGGCCGAGGGACTCTGGCGCATGGTGGCATCGTTCAAGGTCCGCGGCAGCCGGGTTCTTGACGTCCCGAAGGACGACCACAAACGCTATGTGGGACGGCTGGAGAAGGTGGTCAGCAAGCGTCTGGAGGCTGAAGCCTGGAAACACACCGACCATCACCACTGCCGTTTCGGTAAGTGGTATTATTCCGACGCCAGCCGGGCTTACTCGGATATGGATGCCTTCCACCGCATTGAACAACCCCACGAGGCGGTCCACCGGCTGGCCAATGACGCCGTTCAGGCTGTGGCCAACGGCAACGACCAGCGGGCCGCGCAATTGCTGAAGGAGTCCAAAGCGGCTTCGCAGCAAGTCATACAGGCAATGGAACGTCTCGAAGCCGAGGTTGAGTCCGCAGTCAATGCCTAGTTTTCTTCCGTTCCACCGCATGCAAAACGGCATGACCCTTTGGGGTCATGCCGTTTTTGTCTAGACCGATGTCAAACGCGTTATTTGTCGGCGCTGAGAATGATCGGCATACTCTGCGACGAATTACCGACCACGATCACCTTGCTGTTGGGCGACTGCGCCAGAGCCGTAGTGGCCTCGATGCCCTTCCATTTGAGATACGACGGCGTTATCCCGGCGGCGACAATCGTCTGGAAGTCGGCAATGCCCTTGGCTTCGATCCTTTTCCGATCTGCCTCAAGCCGCTCTTTCTCGATCGTGAACTGCATCTTCTGGGCTTCCTGGTCGGCGGACAGCTTGAAGTTGATGGCCTCGGTAATCTTGGCCGGAATCACAACATCGCGAACGAGCACATTCTCAATCACGATGTGCTTCGCATCCATGGCCGAGATCAGCCGATCCTGGATGGCCTTGCTCACTTCATCGCGTTTGGTACTGTAGATTTCCTCGGGCTTGTAGGTGCCGGCCACCGCTCGCGCTATGCCTCGGATGTTGGGCGCCACAGCGACATCGTAGTAATTCCGACCGATATCGATCTGGAGAGAATCGAGTTTTGATTCTTTCGGCCGGTACAGCACCGACACTTCCATCCGGATAGTGGCACCGTCGGACGACAGCACGGTCAGGTCTTCCTTGCGCTCCTGCATCTGGATCTGGTAGACGTACACCGAGTTCCACGGCAGATGCCAGGTGAAGCCCTCGGGATAGATTTTGCCCATCTCGGTGCCATCGCCGAACTTGGAGTAAAACACGCCCCGGTGACCCGACGGCACCTGGGTGCCACAGCCGACCAGCCCGAGCATCATGACAGCCAGCAGGATCAGTAGTAATCCTTTACGATTTTTCATCAGTTCCTCTTTTCCGAGTATTAAAATGCATGTGATACAAGATTTCTCATTTGGTGAAAGTACGCGCCGGACGGCATCGTATTCAATAAAAAATGACCGCTGCAGCCTGACGGGGACTCCTGATTGATCCGGCTACAGGGCATACGGGGCACAGAAGCTCGAGCGAAAGACGAACCCGGTATCAGAGAAGGTCTGGATGAACAGCACCTGCCATACGTCGGCGCTGCGCCCGGGCACCTCCACGGTGACCTGACTGGTGTCACTATTGGGCCGTCGTGCAGGGACCACCGTGTACGGACCATCGGGGCTCAACCCCGAGATAGTGTGAAACGGTGTGATTGAGGAGGTCGCCGACTTGAAAGTCGTGACCTTGAGGTCGCTGCTCACCACAACCGTGTCAATGTCTGTCAGCTTGACAAACGCGGGTGAAATAATGTCGGTTTCGGGGGCTTCCCGGTACAGGGATATTCCACCCGGGAATGTGGAACCGTCGTACCGTTCCAGAGTCACGCGGAGCGGCGGCGGGGTTTCTCCGTATCCGTTGAAACCGTAAAGCCACCAGCCGAGATAGTCCTGGTTATCCGCACCGAGTTTCAAAAAGAAGCCCCAGCGCACAAGCGTGCGTACAGTAGTGTCAACTACCACGGAGTCCGCGAAGGTGCGGGTGGTCTGGACAGTCATCTCATCGGTCACTTCAACCGAGGCCTCGCGAACATAGCCCAAAGGACCGTAATCGGCGTAGAGCTTGTCATCGGCAGTGTTGATATCGAGATACCAGGTTGTGAACGACCGCTTGTTGGACAGCATCGTATCGCGGTAAACGGCGTTATCAAACGGCGTGGTGAACGTATCCGAAGGTATCAGGCCGTTGATTTTGAACAGGGTTTTGCCCTGGTAGGTGTCCTGGATGTACGCCGTGAGCGCGTCGGCATCTACCACATACGGGACGTCTTTCTCGCCGCAGCCCAGCCCCGCCAGCAGGCCGAGTAGAAGGGCCAACACGGCAATCCCGATAAATCGCACGGTTTTTCGCATAGTCTTCACCATCTAAAGATATAAACTGCTACGGTCGCGTTTTTGTTTTACTTTTTTTGCCCCGGTTGTTCATCTCCGAGATTTCATCCCGAATCATGATGGCGGTCTCAAAGTCGAGATTCTCGGCCGCACGTTCCATCGCCTGGCTCATAAAACTCAGTTTGTCTTCCAGGGACATGAGTTCGTAGTTCTTCGGTTTGTCGAATTTCTTCTCCTCGACCGTCCTGGAATCCGCAAAGCGGGTTGAGCGCAGAATCTCTTCCCGGGTCTTGAATATCGTTTCCGGGTCGATGCCGTGCTCCTGGTTGTACTCCAGCTGCCGGGCGCGACGGCGTCCGGTCTCATCGATAGCCTTGCGCATCGAATTCGTGATTTTGTCCGCGTAGAATATGACTTCCCCATTTTTGTTTCGGGCGGCCCGGCCGGCGGTCTGAATGAGTGAACGTTCCGAACGCAGGAACCCCTCTTTGTCCGCATCAAGCACCGCGACCAGAGAGACCTCCGGCAGGTCGAGCCCCTCCCGCAGGAGGTTCACTCCGACGAGGACATCGAATTCGGCCAGCCGCAAGTCACGGATGATTTCAGTTCGCTCGATCGTTTTGATTTCGCTGTGAAGGTAACGCACTCGCACCCCCATCTTGTCCAGATAGTCGGTCAGGTCCTCACTCATGCGCTTGGTCAGAGTGGTCACCAGCACGCGCTCGCCGGCGGCTCGGCGCAGTTTCACCTGTTCCAGGAGATCGTCAACCTGCGTCGCCAGCGGTTTGACCGTAATCTGGGGATCGAGCAGACCGGTAGGACGAATCACCTGTTCGACCACCACCCCCTCACACTTTTCCAGCTCATAGTCAGCGGGTGTCGCGGAAACATACACGACCTGTTTCTGCAGGGATTCAAACTCCTCAAAAAAGAGGGGCCGGTTGTCCAGGGCCGAGGGCAACCGGAAACCGTGCTCGACCAGCACTTCCTTCCGGCTTCGGTCGCCGGCAAACATGCCCCGTATCTGGGGGATGCTCTGGTGGGACTCATCGATAATCGTGAGAAAGTCGTTCTCAAAAAAGTCGATCAGGCATTTGGGGCGCTCACCGGCTTCGCGGTCGGTCAGGTAACGGGAGTAATTCTCGATACCGCTGCAATAACCGACCTCTTTGAGCATTTCCAGGTCATACTTCGTGCGACTTTCTATGCGCTGGGCCTCGAGAAGCTTGTCCAACTGACGGAACACCTCCAGTTGATCCTTGAGTTCGGTCTGGATCTTCCTGATAGCGCCGTCGAGCGTGGGACGCGAGGTCACAAAGTGCTTGGCCGGATAGACGGCCACCCGTTCCCGTTCCGAGACAATCTCACCCGTCAGCGGGTCCACTTCGGTAATCCGCTCGATAACATCGCCGAAGAACTCAAAACGAATGGCGGTTTCGTGATAGGCGGGAATCAGTTCGATGGTATCTCCGCGCACGCGGAAATTGCCCCGCACGAACTCGATATCATTCCGGTTGTAGTGGATGTCAATCAACTTCCGGATGGTATCATCACGGTCGACCTCCTGGCCGACCTCCAGCAGCAGCATCTGCTTTTTGTATTCAGCCGGGGCCCCGATGCCGTAGATGCAGGAGACGGAAGCAACGATAATGACATCCTCGCGATCCAGCAGTGAGGCCGTGGTCCGGAGGCGCAGCCGATCGATATCCTGATTGAGAGCCGTATCCTTCTCAATGAACGTATCTGTAGTGGGGATATAGGCTTCCGGCTGATAGTAATCGTAATAGCTGATAAAAAACTCAACCGCGTTATGGGGAAAGAAGGCCTTCAGCTCGCCGTAGAGCTGAGCCGCCAGCGTTTTGTTGTGCGAAATCACCAGCGTGGGCTTGCCGAATTGGGCGATGACGTTGGCCATGGTGAAAGTCTTGCCGGAACCGGTT
>JAHIVM010000398.1 GCA_018816665.1 Candidatus Zixiibacteriota bacterium | reverse complement strand
GATGCCGCCGAGGTCAACCGATTCGTTTCCAAAACGCTGGGCTATGTGACCAGCACCGATCCCTACCTGCAAAAGGTGCTCATGGTCGGGGAATACCTTGGGTTTGGCGGCATCTCCGACTATGCTGCCGACATGATGGAGCAGATAGAAGACGGTTCCAGTGCCGATGGTTACACGACCATAGGAATACCGTCGGACGTTTATACTATCGACGAGCTGTTTGAGCGTGATTGGGCCGGCAATGACTGGCCGCAGTCCGAGCTGGTCTCGCGCATCAACAACGACCTGCATATCATCAATCACCTCGGACACGGCAGCCCCGATTATGCCATGAAGCTGTACAATTCCGATGTGCTGGCTCAACTGACCAATGACAAGCATTTCTTCCTGTATTCGCAGACATGCCTGGCGGGTTACTTTGATAGTACCACCATGGACGGCTGGGCGGAACAGGCCACCATCAAAACCGATTACGGTGCTTTTGCCGTGGTCATGAATGCTCGCTACGGCTGGGGTTCGAGCTACAGCACCGATGGACCGTCGCAGCGTTTCGACCGCGAGTTCTGGGACGCCGTGTTTAATCCCGCGGAGGCCAAACCTCAGATCGGTCGCGCCAATCACGACTCTAAAGAGGACAATCTCTATCGCATCGGTGAAAGCTGCATGCGCTGGGTGTATTACGAGGAAAACCTGTTTGGTGATCCCACAATTGCCATCAAGGGTGTCCGGGCGCTGGCCTTTAGCTATCCCACCGGTCTGCCTACAACGATCACTCCCAATGCCGCCAATTCATTTGACGTTACCGTCACACCGGTTGGGGACGGCGAGATTGTTTTTGGCAGCGGCCTGCTGCACTACCAGATCGACAATGGTCTCTGGCAGTCGACAGCTATGTCCGAAAGCTCACCGGGTCGCTACACCGCCACCATGCCGATAGTCCAGTGCGGCGAGATTCTCAAATATTATGTCAGCAGTGAGGAAGCGCTTAACGGTCGTACCTACGATCCGGATCCCTCGTCGCCCCGCGAAGTATTCCCGGCCAGCGGCGTTACCACCGTTTTTGAAGATAATTTCGAGACCGACAAGGGGTGGACCGTCTCCGGCAGCGTGACCGATGGTCCGTGGGATCGCGGCATCCCGGCCGACGGAGATCGCGGCGACCCGCCGACTGACTTCGATGGTTCCGGACAGGCGTACGTCACGGATAACGTGGCGGGCAACTCCGATGTTGACGGCGGCACCACGTACCTGACATCGCCGATTTTTGATCTCTCCTCGGGCGATGGTGTGATTCATTACGCGCGCTGGTACTCCAATAACACCGGTGCCGACCCCAACAACGACGTTATGCGGATAGAGCTCTCCGCCAACGGCGGCAGTACCTGGACGATGGTTGATTCGGCCGGTCCGGTGACCGATGCCGGCGGCGGCTGGGTGGAAGTGTCGTTCCTGGCCGGTGACTTTGTCACGCCGACCAGCCAGATGCGTCTGCGCTTTGCGGCTTCGGACCTGGGGGATGGCTCCGTGGTGGAAGCCGGGCTGGATGCCGTGTCTGTGAAAGTATACGAATGCGACAGCGGCGTTGACACGGACGAGGATGGTGTGCTGGATGCCGGCGACAACTGTCCCCTCGTACCGAACCCGTTGCAGGAAGATGCCGATGGCGACGGCGTAGGCGATGTCTGCGATGTCTGCGCGGGCTACGATGACAACGTCGATGCCGATGGCGATACGGTGCCCGATGGCTGTGACAACTGTCCGGCTGTGGGTAATCTCGCCCAGACCGATTCTGACGGCGACGGGGTCGGGGATGCCTGCGATGCCTGTGCCGGCTATGATGATTCGATAGACGCCGACTCGGACACTGTTCCTGACGGTTGCGACAACTGCGCCACTTTAGCCAATACGAACCAGGCCGACGGCGACAGCGATGGTGTTGGTGATCTCTGTGACAACTGTCCTGCCGTGAGCAATCTTGATCAGGCCGATGCCGACGGTGACGGGGTGGGCGATGTCTGCGATGCCTG
>JAHIVM010000397.1 GCA_018816665.1 Candidatus Zixiibacteriota bacterium | reverse complement strand
GTGGGCGTAGAATTCAACTTCACCCTTCACAATCTCATCCATGGTCGGGTTGGCCGCGATGGGATAGACCTTGGCGAAAGCCCGAATCACCGGACTGCCCAGCATGGTGTTATCAAAGTCTACATACTGGAAGTACTTCTTGCTCTTTGCATCCAGCTTGACGCTGTAGATGAAGCCGACTTTTGTTACTACTCTGGTCATGTTATTGGATATTATACAGGTACCAATACTCCTGTGCAATTGAATCTATCCTCAGAATCCTATTCTATTTTGTCGTGCTTCTCAAGATTGTGTTTGGCGCACAGAAGTTGAACGTTGGCGGCCGTATTCGATGATCCTCCCTTGGAATAGGGTATTATGTGGTCGAAGTGGAGATTGTCAGTCGCTCCGCACAGAACACACTTCCCACCGTCCCTTTCCCAGACCTCGAGTTTCACTCGCGTAGGGATCAACCTTCTGGTCGCAGTCAGCGATTCAGTCGACCTCCGCTCGTCCACTTCCTCCTCGACCGCCACCAACCTGAATTTGAAGACTGTACGACCATCGCTTTCCTCCTGCCAGGAGTCGACCAGATGAAAAACACCGTTGTATGACCAAATCCCTTGTCGGATCTTCTCGTAGACTCGCACCAACGCAGCCGCGCACAGTCCCTTCTTGTGCTCCTGTGCAACCAAGTGAAACTTGCCGTTTTCAGTAGGATTTCCTTTGGGCGTAAACTCCGGCTGATCAGCTATCTTTGGATCCCGAAGAGCGGCCGATTTTGGGCAATCGTGCCCCTCGTAGACGATGGTGGTGCCGTTGTCCTCAAATCTGTCTGCGTACGGAGAGTTCGGACGAACAGACATCAGAATGACCGAGTATGTTTTGCCAATACCGAAGTTCATGCCCTTTTGCAGGCTGACGCCCTCACGTCGGCACATCTCTATATAGGATATGATCTCGTTTGCCAAGCCGGCGGTCCCTCAAAGTGGGGCCGGTAGTCTGCACACAGCGAACACACTCTGTGAGTTGTTACTCTGCACTTATCATAAGTGGAGTATCATCCGTGCGGCTCCCCCCCGCTCGCTGTCAATATATCAATAATGGATCAAACCAGCAATCAAAAAGCCCGGCACACCGCGAGTCGAAGAGATCATTGCAGCCGAGTCTTCAGCGCGTCCAAATGCTGCTTCCAGGACTCAAACTCACCTGACTCTTCCCACAGGTCGAGCAGTTCTGAAGGCTGAGTGAGTATCCGCTCAATCGCCCTGATGGCGTCATTCACCAACTCCGGCGGCGGAGTGAGTTTGTGGGCAGCTACCCATTTGTCCACTGTTTCCGTGTAGGAATTCTTGACATAAAAGTGCCCCTTGAGACGGGCAATCGTGTCGGCCGCGGCAATCCCAGCTTCTGCGTCAGGAGCGTCCAGGTTCTTTTTTCCGGCCCGGAGAACCTTGCCGATAGTCTGCTGGATAGGTTCCAGGCTGCTCGCACTTTCCAGTTCGTATTGCCAATCGCAGGCTGTGTCGTTACCGAACGGATCGGTATCCCATGCTCCCATAGTCTGTCACCTTCCGTGCTTTGCCGGCCGCGTGGGCCGCCATCCTATCCACAGGGAATCTCGAAACTGGCCCGCCCGGCCTTCTGGTATTGAATGTGCCCCACGGGAAATCCCCCCGCTTCCAACTAATATATCTATAATAGACTAAACCAGCAATCAAAAAAGCCCGCCCGTTTGCCCATCCGTCCCCCGGGTCGGACGTAAGGTGATTCAGGCCCACTTCCCCACGCGAATCCCCACGCGTTGCGCCACCCTTCCGGCAATCCGGCAGCCGCTACTGCAGGTGATTTAACCACACCGCGCTGGATCCGCCCTCGAAATCCGACACGAATACGTCCAGGTCTCCGTCCCCGTCGAGATCGCCGATCGCACTGATCATGTTGCCGCCGCCACCGCCGAGCCTCAGGCCGGTGTCGATCAGCCGGCCGGCCTTATCGTTCACCAGAACGGCATTTGGTAAAGTGAAGTTACTCACAAAGGCATCCAGCCAACCGTCGTTGTTCAGGTCGCCGAAGGCGACATTACCCCATCGTGTGCGGGGCAGCACCATGTCGGCCGTGGTAAAACCACCGCTCCCATCGTTGACAAACACCACCGATGGATAGAGGTCGTCATTTCCGCCATTGGTCACAAAAACATCGGGGTCACCATCGTTATCGATATCCCCGAAGGAAACAAAGCCGTAATCAATGGAGCTGTCGGGCAGGCTCCAGTGCTCGCGAAACGCTCCCCCGCCATCGTTGAGCATCACGGTGTACCCCAGGCCCCTCCTGCGGACAAAAAAGTCAACATCGCCGTCACCGTCCAGATCACAGGCATTTTTGTCCGGTACGGCCAGGTCTGAGACGGCGAAATCACCCGCTCCGTCGTTGGTGTAGACCTGGATCGAGTCTCCCGCGTAATAGGCCGCCAGGTCGAGATCGCTGTCGGCGTCAAAGTCCGCCAGCAACACGTTAAAAGCGCCATTTGAGCTGTCGCCAAACAATTGCCCGGCCTTCTGAAAGTTGGCCTTCCCGTCATTGATAAACATGGGATTGGAAGTAGCTGCGAAAACAATATCAGCATCGCCATCACCATCAACATCGCCAACATCCACTCCGTGGCCACGCTGCACCATATTGTCGGCCTTGATGGAAAACACCCCCTTCCCATCATTCAGCCACACCTGTCCGCATGAGAACACGGCATCCAGATCATTGTCGGCGTCCAGGTCCTCGAGCACGATCTTCCGGGTACTTGAGTTTCCGAAGTCCTGGTTGTTTTTGCGCAGTTCAATCACGGGCGGGGAACTCAGTTCCGGACCCAGCACCGCATCGCGCAAATCATCGATGACGGCGGTGGAAAACCACCAGTAGTCGTTGTCCCGCTGGCAGATTACAGATTTTCCATCGGGTGTCACGAACGGGTGCCAGGCATTGCCCGCCGTGATCGACTGCCCCAGTGACACGGCCTCGGTCCAGCCGCCGTTTTTCTGTTTGAAGCTCACATAGAGATTGAGTCCCCGGGCCGGGGCGGGCCTGTCTGAAGCGAATATCAGGAAGCTTTCGTCAGGAGCGATGGCCGGACTGATTTCATGGTGCGGGCTGTTGATTGACGGCCCCAGATTCGTGGGCGTGGTCAGTTTCCCGTCGACATACGCAGAAACATAGATATCCCCGGTGCCAAACGTGTCGTCGTACTCGTCACCTATAAAGTACAGATTGCCGCTTGCGCTGACCGACGGGCTGATTTCGCCCTTGCCGGTGTTGACCGGTCCCCCGAGATGCACCGGCGGTCCCCATCCCTGACCGGTCTTCTCCACGTACCAGATATCTGAGTGTTCGTTGCGCCCGGCGGAGTCATTGACAGGCCGATGGGAATGATAGTAGAGACGGTTGCCGTCACCGGTAATGGTCGGGCTGCCATCGGCATACTCCAGTGCGGGATCGGTGAAGGGTGCAACGGTCGGTTGCTGCCACACACCGTCGACCTGTCGCGAGCACCACATCGCCTGGATCGGAAGAGCGTGATGGCACCAGAACACCTCGTTTCCGTCGGGAGAGAAGATCAGCCGGCCGTGGGGGGAAAACGGTGTCAGCAGCTTATTCGGAACAAACAGTTCCGGTCGACGGCCCGGTCTCTCCTGTCCCAGGTACGGTCCTGCACATCCCAGGGTCGCCCCGGATAGAGGTTGAGCGTTCCTCTGCAGCAGCAGATCAACCACCTCCCGGTGGCCCCAGATCGTGGCATAGTACAAAGCCGTCTTTCCGTTGACACCTCGGGCATCAACATCCACACCCTTGTCGCAGAGGAAAGCCACCGCATCGGCGAAACCACGAGCGGCGGCATAGTGGAGCATAGTCATGCCCAGATCATTTGTCTGCGTGAAGTTCCTCCCCCGCTCAAGCGCCTGCCGTGCAAAGTCACCATCGCGATACGCCAGCGTATAAAACAACAGAGAAATTCCCTCGGCGGTTGTGTCCTCGACATTCGCCCCGTTGTTCAGCAAAACCCCGGCAGTTTCGTAGTCGGCGTTGTACAGGGCCATGTGGAGTGGAGTCTGACTGTTACGCGTGCGTGCGCCGGGGTCGGCGCCCAGTTTCAGGATTCGTTCGGCAAGATTTGGTTGGCGAACGAACACGGCGTAATGCAGCGTGCTCATGGTATTATTGGCGGCAATGGTGACGTCGGCATTGTGATCCAGCAGCACCCCGGCGGCGTCGAATTTGCGGTAGGAGAGGGCAAACAACAACGGTGTTAAGCCGTTGTTATCCCTCGCATCGATGTCCGCACCGTAGGCTAACAGCAAAGCCAGGGTGAGAGTATCTCCTGAGATGGCCGCACAGTGAATCGGCAGGCTGTTATCGTTGTCGCCAATGCTTGCGTCAGCCCCACGCGCGGTTAGTTCCTTCACCATTTCGGAACTCCCCAGATACGAAGCATGATTCAGGGGAGTCATGCCGTCGTCGTTTTTCTCGTTGAGACGGTTTGGATTCTGGTCAAGGAGCCTGCGAACCTGTTCGATATCCCCCGCCCCAATCAGTGCAAAGAGATCGTCAGACGCATATGATCTGCCTGAGCATGACATGAGTATCACTGCCAGAACAGCGAATCTAATGAACGGCATTTCTCCCTCCTGTCCGAATGGTCGACTGACCGGATTCAACCTACACTACCAGTAGACGACAATATTGGAACCGTTGTTGCGTTATAAGTTGGGGAACCCCATCCGTTTGCGACTGATTTGTGACCCAATGTACCCCGGGGGTGGGCCTCAAGGTGATGCCAACTGCCGTTCGCAGGGGAACCTCTCCCCCCGTCCTGCTTTACACCTATAGTGGATCGCCCCGGCAATCAAAAAGCCCGCACCGGCGGCGGGCAGAAGAAGGGCGATCAGGATTTCTGTTGTCCAGGGGGTTCTGGTGGACATCGCCTGCCGGCTTCGCATGGACCCTCAACAAGTTCCTGAACCGGCTTGTGGAGAACGGATTACCGGCGCGATCACACCGCGATTACGCATCAACCCTTGTTGATTTCGAACCTAACCCTACCCGGAGTCGCAACAATGAGAACACCACGCAAGATACGAGAACACCAAACACGGCCGGATCAAAGCTCGCCATGAGCTCATACGTGTTCTGGTTGAGAAACTCCACGCCGAACTGGTTTTTCATCGACAATACCGCCCGATACACCAGTGTCAGCACTGTTGCCGAAAGCATTGTTATGAATATGTGTTGAGTCAGTCTTGCCGATCGTTTTTTCCACAGCGCACCAACAACAACCGGCAGAATGATTGCGGGAGCCCACACATGATAGGTGAATAGCAACAGCCCGATTATATCTGACCAGAGAATCGCCACCAGGACGGCCGAAACTCCAAGGCCCGCCGTACACATGCGAGCCAGCCGCAGCATGCGACCGTCGCCCTTATCCTTCCAGCCCAATTGGTGCTCAAAGAGATCCTTCACAAAGATCGCTGTGGATGAGTTAAGGGCCGAGTCGGCCGACGACATCACGGCCATGAGAAGTGCCCCGATGATAAGCCCCCCGATCACCGGATTGTGCAGTTGGTCAACGACCATCGGGAGCGCCTGTTGCGGATCAATATCCGGAAACTGAATACGAGCGAAAAGCGCGATAAAAAAGAGAATCAGCGGAAATGTCAGCGCCAGGAAAAACCCCACACCGGCTATCCCCAGGCGCGTTTCACGCACGTTTTTGCCGACACAGAAACGCGTTGCGTAACCGGGCGCAAATGTCTCACCAAACAGGAACGCCAGGAAAGTAGTCAGCAGAAACAGCCAGCCTTTCCCCCCCTCCACTTTGAAGAAGTCGGCTGAAATCTCTCGATTGCGGGATATACGCTCGGGGTACGCATCCTGAACAAGAGAGAGATTGAGTCTCCTCAGATCGCGCCCCTCAAGTTGGTCACGCCTGGCCAGACGAGTCAGGCTCTGATCGGTCAGCGCTACCCCGTGGAAGGCCGACGAATCATAGAGGTCGCCTCTGTCGAGAAGGCCGTTGAGCACGGCTACGAACGATCGTTTGCCGGCAAGGGTCGTATCGCCTTTCGGAATTGCCCGTAGAACGGCTAAATCATCCGCGCCGAGTGGGGATCGCAAATGCGACGGCAGGGGCTCCGGCGATTCCGCAAGGTGTTGAGCAAACGCATTTGGATCGTATATATCCGACACACCAAAACGTGACGGGACGAATTTCCCGGTAGCGGAATTGTACGAATCGCTGATATCCGGCACACAAAAGGCCAGGGTTATTATGAAGCCCGCCAGTAACACTAAAAACTGAAAGAGATCCGTATGAATGACTGCCAGCAGGCCACCTGCCGTGCTGTATATAACAACCATCAGTCCGCCCACGAGGATGGCCCAACGCAGCATGTCCAGGTTGCCGGCAAGGTCGGGAAGAATAGCTGCCGTCACCGTGCCAAATGCGGCCATCTGCGCGGCAACAATGAACACCGAGAACAACAGCGACAGGATGAGTACCAGGAACCGCGGACGTTCACCGAAGCGATGTCCAAAGTAACCGGCGACGGTGTACAGTTTTGCTTCACGAAACTGGGGCGCAACAACCAGCCCGGAAAAAATGAAGTGAAGATAACCACCGGTAGAGACCAGCAGCATCAGGATGCCCCATTCGTAGGTTTTGCCGATAGCGCCGATTGAGTAGCCGCCCCCGATAACCGTCGCCCCCATAGTGCAGAACAACAGAAACCAGCTGACGTTTCGGCCGGCCACCAGGTAGTCATCGGTTGTGCCGACCTTTTTTGCCTTCATCACTCCCTTGACAAAAACAAACAGCATGTACGCGATTACGATTGTCCACAGAATCAGCCTATCGCTCACGGCAATACTCCTAATTCACCACTACTCTGCGAATGTCGGTGGGAAGACGAACCAGCATCTCATAGTTCAGAAGATTGGCCATGTCGCTGAATGATCCGACCGAGATGCGCGCCTTCTTCTGTTTGCCGATTATGACCGCTTCATCCCCCACTTCCACCGAGGGAATAGAAGTAACGTCAACCTGGATCATACTCATGTTGACCACCCCTACGACGTTTGCCCGCTTGCCTCGAATCAGGACTCGTCCCAGATTGCTGAGACTGCGGCGGAAGCCGTGCGAATAACCCACCGGAATGGTAGCTACCTTCTGAGGACGCGGCGTCATGTACATGGTACCGTAACCGACAAACTGACCTGCCTCCACGGAAGCAATGTGCATCACCCGACTGCTCCAGCGCAGGACACGGCGTAACGGGTCAATGTAGTGTTTTCTGTAGTCCGGGTCGTTCCCCAGGAGGTGCTGCATTTCCGTCTCTTTGCTTGGCCAGAAACCATACTGCGCTATTCCTATTCTGACCATATCCATTCTCGTTTCAGGATAGGTGAGCGCGGCCGCTGAGGAGGCAGAATGTCTGAGTGGTATGGCCAGCCCTTCAGCGGTGATTTTGTCACACATGCGCTGGAATTCGGCCGTTTGATCCTGGACGCGCTTGTAGTTTGCCACCGTCTCCGCCCCCGCAAAGTGGGTGCAGACGCCTTCAAGCCTCAGGCAGTCCTGGTTCCTGAGAATATACTGCGTCGCACGCAGAAGATCGGCATCGCGTATCCCGGTCCGGTTCATTCCGGTTTCCAATTCGAGATGGATATGAGCAGGCACACCAATCCGCCTGGCCAGTTCGCGGACTTCTTCCAGACGCGCAATGTCGAAGACGTAAAATGAGACCCCATGCTCTACTGACCACGCCAAACCGTCGCTGTCAGCGAAGCCCATTATCATTACCTGGGTGCTCGGATTGGTCTGACACTGCCTCACACGGTAGGCCTCACTGGCATCAAACACCGAAAAGTGTCTCAGACCGCAGGATTCCGCCAGCGGAACAAACGGATCGATTCCGTGCCCATAGGCATTGCCCTTAATAACAGAGGAAATCAGCACCTCGGCACCAACCGCCTTCTGGAGAAATCGAAGGTTGCGATGCAGCGCCGACTTACTCAACTCAATCACTGATGAATCAAACATCCTGTTGCTCCAGAAGCTTCCGGGTCACTCGTTCCAATAGATTGATCCCGGGCTCCAGTAATTCATCGGGAAAGTCGTAATCCGGATGATGGAGAGGGGGGCAGGTCTCGCCGGCGCCCAGGCCCACAAGGGCTCCTCGATATCGTGAAGTGAAGTGTCCGAAGTCCTCTGACCAGGCAAAAGGAGTGTCCGGTCGATGAATCTCCAGGCCTGTCTCCTGAGCACATGTTTCCACCAGCGCGGTTACCTGCTTGTCGTTGACAGTGGCGGGAAACACCTGGGTGAACTCCGACGACGCGGTCAGGCCATAGGTTCTCGCGATGTTCTCGCTCATGGCGACAGCCTCTTCGGCCAGTAATTGTATCACCGCCGGTGAATGGGCTCGCAATGTCGCCATCACGTGACCGTCGCCCGGTGATGTGCCAAAAGCAATCTCTCCCAGCCTGGCGTGTACAACGGTCACCTGAGCCGGCTCGTGCAAGGCTGTGCGAAACTGTGGCAACGCGCTTAACCCCGCGATTAGCTGACTCACCGCCAGAGCCGGGCTCCTTCCCGCTTCGGGCTGAGCCGCGTGAGAGGTCTTCCCCTGCAGACGAATCTTCAGACCGCTTGATGCCGAAGCGAAGGCGCCTTTCGACAGGACTACCTGTCCGCGAGGGAATCCCGGCAGGTTGTGAATGGCTACGGCGAACTCGGGCGTTACTTGAGCAAATTGCGCATCTTCAAGGACCCTTTGTGCTCCCTCACCGGTCTCTTCCGATGGTTGAAAGAGCAGCACAACTGAGCCGCGTTCCGGTCGCTGCTCGTGCAGTCGTTCAGCAAGTCCCGCCACCATGGTCATGTGTCCGTCGTGCCCGCACTTATGTGAGACACCCTTGACTTCAGATCGATAGGGGATGTCCAGAGTCTCAGTGATGGGGAGCGCATCAAGTTCGCAACGTACGAGCACCCGGGGGCCGTCCTGCTTGCCTTTGTAGACGGCAGCCAGACCAAAACCGCCCAGCCCGGAGAGGAGCGTATCGGGATGCAGTTGCTCCAGATGAGCATACACTGTCCTGGACGTGTCCCGTTCCTGATCAGACAGATCCGGTAATCGATGCAACAGCTGTCTCAGCCGCGAATGCCTGCTCATCCGTGAGTGTCTTCCACGACGGTCTCAACGGCGGGTGCAACGCCGAGAAGCTGCGATTGGGGAAGGTTGTCATCAAACCTGTCCAATGACGGATGTACTTCCTTGCGAACATACTTGCCGCTCATCAGGCGCAGCAAGGCGGCGTAGTTCAGCTTGAACTTGATGCTGTCTCCGACCTTCAGCCCGCCGGGGCCGTCACCAATATTGATTACCGTGACATCACTGCTGGCCCCGGCAACCTGAAACTGTGACTCGACAGGTACGAGCCCGCCGATATCCGTGTCCAGCTGGCCCACACTTACAATGGCACGATATCCCCGTTGCCCGGGCGACAGGTCGGTATCCGGCTGGCTCGCCTCAAAGGGAGTCATTGACGTCGTCTCCGAAAGGGGTACCAGTCCTTTCTCCTTGATTTCAGCAATCTCTGCTTCCAGAATGATGGCGTCATCGAATAGACCGGGCAATGTTCCCCCATTGACCAGGTCCGTACCCAGGAATATCGCCTCGCCGATGCGAAAGTGATTGACTGACTTCGGCAACTGGTTGTCCAGTAACAACGGCAATACTGCCGATGAGCCGCCGGAGATGATGGGAAGACTGCGCTCGAATTTGAGTTCCAGCAACTCACGGTACAGCGCCAATTGCATGAACTGATCCACATTGGGGACGGCCCCGGCCAAACAGCCAAGATTGGCGCCGATACCGATTACCTCAACGTTGGACAGTTGAAACACTTGCTGGTAGAAGTCAATCAACGATCCGGGAAGAATGCCTTCTCGCAAATCGCCGAGTTCAATCATTATCACAATGCGATGAGTTTTGTTGGTCCGGCGCGCCTCTTCATTAAGGGCTTTGATAATGCTGATTTCACTGTTCAGACTGACATCGGCCAGACGCACGACATTCTCCACGGATGACATGTCGGATACACGCAGATACCAGGATTCAAAGTCCTGGCCAATCTCCTCAATAGCTCTCAGGTTGTCCAGTCTGGAATCCCCCACCGACCTTACTCCGAGCATCTGCAATGCACGCAACGTGTCGGTGTGGCCACACAGCACCTTGGTCACGACTGTCCAGGATGCGTTGTGCTTCTCCATCCAGCCCCGTATTATCCCGATGTTGTGGCGGAGCTTGTCGAGATTGATAGTCACTCGGTTCACTTGTGGTACCTCATCTCAGCGTATTTGTTAGTCATCCCGAGCCGTTCATACAGCCTCTTGGCCGGGTTGTCGTATTCGACGTGAAGCTTGATGTCGCCCTCAGCCAATTCAAATGAACGCTTGATGAGTTGCGACCCCACCCCTTTGCCACGCGTGATCGGATCAACCGCCACCATGAGCAGAAAGTTCTCCGGCACATAACCCTTCATGCCGGTGCGCAACATGATCAGACCACCAACAATCGTTTCGTCGATATCCGCAATCAGCACAAAGCCCGGGTTTCCGCTCTGAGGTGCGAGAGCATCGGTGATTCCCTGTTTCACGTCATGCAACGGGTCTTCGTATGGCTTGAGGCTCTCGTAGAGGAACAGGGCAAAATCGTCGGGAGTTGTCCACGACGGAAACTCCTCGAACGATCGAATCTCACGTATACGCACGTCGCTTCCAGTGTGATTCTCTTTTGAGCTCACCGCTGCCATATCGTCATTGCTCCTATCATTCATTGTCTCTGGCTCCTTGTTCCGTTCAGATTACATCAGGAGTACTGACTTCGTATTTGCTGTTCGATGGTGTGGCGTTCTGACGGACTGGACGCCGGGATGTACAAGACTGCAAAGCAGAGCTTCCCCTCTGTGGAGAACTGATGCCATCTCGATTTATCAGGATGGTTCTCCACGCATTCACCGACGTTGCTGGATTCTCCGACGTCAATCAGTGCCCCCTTGTCGCCATTGGCTACAATCACCGCAAAAACGCCGGGATCATTCATTAGTTCTTTGGTGCTGGTATAGGGCCCTTCAAATACATGGTCTGCAATGGTAATAGACATCTTCGTTTCGCTCCTCCTTATCCTGGGGCGGCTTCCCACACACTGGCGGGCTCCCAAAGCACGGATCGCACAGACTTCGTGCCGCTACCACACCCCTCAACGATAGTGTCGGCAGAAATGATTTCTGTGCAAATCATTGCGATGAGAATAAAGCAATGAACGTTCAATGTCAAGAGTAAAACGACGGCGACCTGTAATATGTTACTCACCAATGTGTTAGCGTAGGGCACGCAAAATCCGTTGACTTTGATTTGAACAAGAATTATTCTATTCACGAGGCGTTTTGCCGTTTCGTGAAGCATGTATTCTGACTTCGTGGAACCTCTTGTGATCCCGTAAATCGGTGAGGATAGTGTTGATGGCAGCCGACGATAGAAAGACGCAACCAATCTCCAGCACCGGTGCCGGCTCTTCTACCACGTCTCCCCTGGTACCTGAGGAGAGATTTGACCTGCAGATCCTCCAGTCCATCAGACGCATCATGCGGGCTGTGGATATATATTCGAGGAAGTTGAGATCACAATGTGAGTTGACGGCACCTCAGCTTGTGTGTCTCGGTGCCGTGGTAGCACACGAACCACTCACCGTCTCCGGGATTGCCCAACAGGTGTATCTGAGCCCCAGCACTGTTGTTGGTATCCTGGACAGGCTGGAAGCTCGGGGGCTGGTACGACGCGAGCGCGACACAAGTGATCGCCGGGTCGTCAATACACTCGCCACTCAGGCCGGCAGGGAGATCATCGCTCAGGCTCCGTCAGCTTTGCAGGATGGATTGCACGAGGCGTTGAAGAACCTGCCGCTACTCGAACAGGCAACGATCGCTCTCTCACTGAAGCGGGTTGTTGATCTTATGGAAGCCGGCAGTCTTGATGCCGCGCCGATTCTTGAAGCCGCCCCCATAGGAGTCAGAGCCGAGACAGATTCCCGGTAGGTGACCCATCTCACACGCGCGCAGAGTTGATTCTCACGGCAGGGACATCAGCGAGCGTTCACGTTTCATCCGCCCCCCCAGTTCAGCCCGATTGACCTCTCTCAAAGCTGACCGACCACATCAGGCATATAATTCAACCCGCGGGAATCTAACCCGCAAGTATCGGGACTGCACGGCGAACGGCGGTAGGCGATCGCTCATCCTTTTCTATTGACATCACACATCAGATAGTCCACTTTCACAGTGACATGACATCGCGACGAACCCACATTGCCTGTCTCTGAATACGCCCGCAATTGGAGGTCTCAAATGGAACACTGGAAACCCGGCCGCGTCACGGTCGCCTGCCTGTTGATACTCCCGGCCATTATGGTTACCTGTTTCCCACCGACAGCAATAGCTGTTCCGGGCGATACGGTATCCTCTGTGCCGGCTCCGTTTCGTTGCCCGCAGGGACTCGCCTTTGATGGCAAACATCTCTGGGTGTCGGATCGAAGCAGTGATCTGATCTACCGGGTTGAT
>JAHIVM010000396.1 GCA_018816665.1 Candidatus Zixiibacteriota bacterium | reverse complement strand
TGAAAGCCGCATTACCGGCCTCAACGGTCTCTGCGAATGACTGCCCGGCCTCCACCGAGGCAGCCAGCAGGCCCACACACAGGATTGATGTCACTACTTTACGCATGCACTTCACCATCGGTCGGTTTCTTCCGCTCTGACACAAAAAACTCCAGCACAATAAACATCAGGGCCAGAAGCAGGGGCCACTGGTACCGGTCATCATAGCGGGTTACGAGGGCGCTTTCCAATTCCTTTTTTTCCAGTTTTGAAACTTCGCTGAATATCCGATCCAGTTCCAGTTCTCCGGCTGAGGCGTGGTAGTACTTGCCGCCGGTCTCCAAAGCAATCTTCTGTAACGTCAGTTCGTCGAGTTTCGAAACAATGACCTCGCCTTTATCGTCCTTCTTGAAGTCTACCTGATTACCTCTACGGTCGAGGACGGGAATTGGTTCCCCGTTTGGGCTGCCGACCCCGATCGTGTAGATTTTTACACCTTGCCGGCGAGCTTCCCTGGCCAATTCAACGGCGTCGCCCTCCTGATCCTCACCATCGGTCAGCAGCAGCAGGACCTTGTGTTTCTTTTCATTTTTCTCGAACGCCCCCGTGGCCGCTTCTATCGCGGCCGACAGCGAGGTCCCCTGGCGAGTCAGCGTGTTTTGATCCATCACCGATAGTAACATCTGGGCGGCGGCATAATCCAGAGTGAGCGGACACTGCACAAAGGCGTCGCCGGCAAAGGCCACCAGGCCGATTCGATCTCCCTGCAATCGCTCAATAATGCTGCGAAACTCCTGTTTGGCCCGTTCCATGCGACTGGGTTTCACGTCCTGAGCCAGCATGGAGTTGGACAAATCAAGGGCAACAATAATGTCTATCCCCTCCCGCTTCAGCAGCTCCAGATGGGTCCCGAATTGCAGTCGGGCCAAGGCCAGACATACAAACACCAGACCGACCACAACCAGCATGACTTTCGTACGCTGGCGGGCAAAAGAGATATACGGCGCGTTTTTCATTATGAGCGGTAGCTCACCAAACAGCGTCAGGATCTTCTTCTTGCGTGCAATCGCCCAGAACGCGAACACGGCCAGCAAGGCAACGCCGATCAGGAGATAAAAGTGTATCGGTTCTGCAAATCTCATAGTTTGCGCTCAATCAGTTAACAACCCTCATGGGAGTTTCCGGAAAATCGTGCTGCCCAGAATCATCTCAAGAGCCAGCAGTAACAGGCCCGCATACGCGAAAAAATGGAAAAGCTCCTTGTACTGCATGTGGGCATTAATCTTTATCTCCGTCTTCTCCATCTGGTCGATTATGGAGTAGATCTCTTCCAATTCCTCGCCCGAGCGGGCTCGGAAGTACTTTCCACCCGTCGCCTGGGCGATCTCTTTCAGCGTCTTCTCATCAATCGTCGTAGGCTGATAGACATACTGTTTTCCAAAGAGCGGGTGCTGAACCGGGAACATGGCGTTGCCGTCCTTACCCACTCCGATAGTATGGATCTTGATATCAAAGGCTGCCGCAAGGTTAGCCGCCGTCAGAGGATCAATCTCCCCCGCATTGTTGTCACCGTCGGTCAGCAGCACGATGATTTTGGACTTGGAATCCGAATCTCGAAGTCTGTTCACGGCGTTGGCAATAGCCATGCCGATGGCGGTACCGTCTTCAATGAGACCAAAATCCACCATGTCGACAAACCTCAGCAGCACATCATAGTCAACCGTCAGGGGACATTGCGTAAACGACACGCGGGCAAACACCACCAGACCGATGCGGTCATTCAATCGTTTGTCGACAAACTTCTTGATCTCTTCTTTCGCGACATGCAGGCGATTGTAGGGTTTGAAGTCCTCGGCCTGCATCGACGACGAGACATCCAGCGCCAGCATGATATCCACACCCTCGGAAGTCATCTCTCGTACCTCAGTGCCTGACCGGGGTCGTGCGAAGGCGACCACAAACAGGACGACCGCCAGGATGCGCAGGATGGGCAGTACGCCGCGGAAGCGCTGGCGGCTGGAGCGCGCAGCCCGACTCACGATACGAATATCGGAATAGGTGACGGCGGCTGACTTGAATCGGCGACGATTCAGCCCGTACCAGATCATCAGTCCAACGATGACGGCACCCAGGATGAAAATTAGCCAGGCCGGGACGGTGAACTCTGTGAAGTCGAACAGGTTCAGATGCAAACCGGAGAATTCCAGGCCGCTCATGCCTTATCCTCCTTGCCGTCAACGTCACCAACGGGAGTGACCAGCACTCCTGACGACGTTCGGGGTACCTGTCTGGCCTCCTCCTGCTGTTTTTCGTACTCCGCCCGAATACTGTCCACCAGGCGATGGATCAGCAGGAAATCGTCCTCGGCTCGACTGCGCTCGGGATAAAGTTTGGCAAACTTGACAAGATCGGCATGGCGGAAAAACGTCAGCGATTCAGCATAGAGATCATCCGGCATGAGTACTTCTGAAAACTCTGTCGCATACTGCTCGGTGGTCATCTCAGGCACATCGAGTTCGTACATCCGTCCCAGGTAATCGCGGGCGATGTCGGTCAGCTCGATATAATAGTCTTTGTACTTCTCGTCGTTAATCAGACCGGATTCCTTGAGGAACGCCAGCCGCTCGAACGCTATCTCCCACGGCGGCCGCAAGTCTTCCTGTTCCACGGTCCGGCCCCGCCGGAGAATGATCCAGGCCACGATACTTCCAACCAGGATCACAATCAGTCCGATCGCGCCCCAGAACTTCACCGCGCTGTAATCCGGCGGAAACTCATACTGAGGTTTGGGAGGTCGGATTTTCAGGGAATCGGAACCGTCCTGTTCGAGCAGTGACAGCACCCGTATAGGCACCGGCTCGGCCAGGAGCAGTTTCTGACTGCTGTCGGGGAGCACAAACAGGGCCGGCACCGGCGGAATCACGTAGTCGCCGGTGGTATAGGTACTCAGCTTGAAGGTCGTGGTGCTGCGTACGCGCCCGTCGTTGAGTTTCTCGATCACATCAGGATCGTAGTCTTTAACGTCAAAGGCACCCAGGTTGGCACCGAGAGGCGGAGGCACCAGTTCGTAGGTCGTGTCATAGGTGATGGACACCACGTAAGTGATCAGGTCACCGATATACACCTCAGCCCGATCCACCGAGGTTTCAATCTCGATTCCCGGCAACGACCCCACGGTATCCGGTTGGTCCTGCGCCAAAGCGGCGGACACACCACTCAGCAGCAGGCACATGGCCAGTACGGCAGCCCGCCCCAACGGCATCAGGAATGTCAACGGTCGGTTCTTCATCGCACGTTATGATCCAGGAATGTGACTTTTTCAGCTGCGGCCAGGCGGTCAATGTACTCCCGGTAGGCCGCACCCATTTTCTGTGTCTGGTAATCCAGGAACACCTGCGCCTTTACCGAGTCATACGATGCTCCGCCGTAGCGATCGTCCTTGTGGGCCAGGTACATGTTTTTGACATCCGCCGTGTCGAGTTTGATCTGCGGCATGACTTTGTCAACAACGTACCTTTCAACCAGCAGAGACTTGAGCCATTCTTCTTTCTGCCGCTGGATGTCGGGATCGGAGAGGTAGTCTTCACGCATGG
>JAHIVM010000395.1 GCA_018816665.1 Candidatus Zixiibacteriota bacterium | reverse complement strand
GTCAGAGGTCTATCGTCTTTCATCCGGGCCAGACGAACCCGGTATGCGTCCTCGGCCTGCCTCCTCAGCGATAGCTCCACACACAGCCCTGTCACCATCACCTGATCCGCGCGATACCCTGCCGCTCCGAACGGCCGGGCGGCGTCCTCCGTGGGCACCAGGACCGTCCGGGCTCCCAGGACCACGGCCTCATCGGGAACAACCAGTTCCCCATGCTGATAGATCAATGCCGGGTGACCGCGAAGCATGCCGACCAGACTGGGATGTGCCACCACCAGCGGGCGAGGATCGGACAGAAACGTCTTCCTGAGACTGTGCCCCATGATTCTCATCATCAACCCGGACTGATTGTAGTCGGCAGACTCCCGGAGCCGGGTGTACAGGCGCCCCGCAGTGCCGTCGGAAGATCCCACCCGATACGCCCGGCGGGCCAGCAACCACCCCCATCGGGAGGGTCCCGAGGAAACAGTAAACACGTCGTGATCCATCCGGCCGACCCGTCCGCCATGCTCCTGAAGAGCCTCCGCGATACCGTCGAGATAGAACGGATGTCCCCGTCCGATATTTGTGTACAGGAAGTGGATCTTACCGGCTATGACGGAACCTCCGGGGTTGTCATCGACTACGACAGCGGGAGTTGCAGGAAGCAACCTCCTTCAGCAACTCACAGCAGGAAAACAACGACTTCTTTCGCCGGGCACAATAAAAAACGACCGGCCGACGGGCCGATCGTTATCACATTGGAAGACTCAAGCCCGACATTTTGTCAGACGGCGACTCCCGCCATTTCGTCTACATCAATGACCCGGGACAGGTCGAGGAAAATCAGCAGCCTGTCTTCGAGCTTGGCTACGCCCTTGATGTAGTCTGAATTTATCCCGGTTACGATCTCCGGCGGCGGTTCAATCGTGCTGGCCGGCAGGCGCAGAACTTCGGACACCGCATCAACAATCATGCCCATGATATTGCCGAGGATATCGACAACCACGATACGGGTGTTTTTGTCATGCTCTTTGAGTTCCAGGTTGAACCGCTTGCGTAAATCGACAATCGGAATCACTTTGCCGCGCAGATTGATGACACCTTCCACGTAGTGCGGTGCTTGCGGGACCTTGGTAATATCAACCATGCGGTTGATTTCCTGGACTTTCAATATATCGACACCAAATTCCTCAGAGCCGATGTTGAACGACACGAGTTGCAACTCGTCTGTGTCGGCGGCGCCCATCTGCTCTACCTTCGTGGCGACTTCAGCTTTCATTGGCTTCTACCTCTCTGAGATTCTACAATTCTTGTTTTTCTCTAGCCTCACCGGGCCGCCGGTTTCATCCGGTATGCAGATGCAACGCTCCCCTTTTGACAGCGGTCTACTGTCAAGGTTGACCACCAGCGGTCTTTCTAGTTATCGGTAAGCCTCTGGGACACTTTAGACTGAGCGCCGGATGACCCGGCCGGAGAAAATGATTCAGAACGAGAGATGATACTGTACTTATTTGCGGGACAACAACTTACTACAACAACCCTACGTGCCGAGAATCTCTACCAAACGAATGGCCGTGCTCGGGGCGTGCCCGGAGTAGTGGTTGTTGAAGTACGTGTAGGCATCGGGGGAACCGGGAAGGTGCTGCAGCAGATTACCCCAAAAGACCAGATCGTCCTCGCAATCCCGTCGAACATAACTGAAATCCTCGGAGATTTTTTTGTGATCCCCCAGGAATCGCAGGTAATGAAAGTCGGCGGTTTGCACCGAGAGCCGTGGCATCCAGGGATGCTCCACCAGGCAGAGGGCAACATTGCGCTTTCTCAGCCAGGCATAGAAATCGTCACTGAGCCACGCCTTGTTACGTACTTCGACTGCTACGCTGATGTCTTTTTTCGGCAATACGTCCAGAATGCTCTTGAGCAGACCACTTGACTCCGGCTTGAAACTGTAGGGAAACTGCAGCAGGAGCGCCCCCAGTTTGCCCCCCAGCCCCCGCATGATGTCAACGAAATATTGCGCCTGTTCCAGACGGGCCGGTGTGTCGCCCTCGTGGGTCACGGTTCGCGGAAACTTGGCCGAAAAACGGAATCCATCGGGTGTGGAAGCCGCCCATTTTGCGATAGTAGCCTCAGTCGGTATACGATAGAAGGTGCTGTCCAGCTCTACGGTAGAGAAGCGCGAGGCATAGTACCGCAGAAAATCGGCCTGGGGGCAGAATTGCGGGTAGAAATTGCCCAGCCAGTCCTTGTAGCTGAATCCAGCCGTACCAATTTTGATATTGTCTGGAACCATGACCTATGTAACAGGGGTTGACCCTGAAAGTTCGGATTTCTCGCGGGAGGTTCCGCCATCCCGCCGGTTGCGCCGATCCGGGAAATTGGCTATGTTCCAGCCAGCAAGGTTATTCTATTGCAGATGAGGATTTACGATGAAAGACAAACGCAACGAAATTCTGGCCCATCAACTGCTCGACTACTCAGTTAAGCTGCAAAAGGGCGAAATCGTGTACATTGAGATCAAAGGCAAGGAAACCATCGAGCTGGGCAAACAACTGGTCCGTCTGGCAACCGAAAAAGGGGCTACTCCGTTCTGGTTCTACAACGACGAATCAATCCTCCGACAGTTTGTCCGCAGTGCCGGCGACGAGCAGTACAACCGTATGGCCGAGCTGCATATGGAATTGATGACGCGCGCCGATGCCTATATCGGTCTAAGGGGCTCCGACAATCCCTTCGATATGGCCGACATCCCTGCCGAAAACATGAAAAAGCACAATAGCCTGTTTTACAAGCCGGTGCATCTCGAGGAACGCGTCAAACGTACCCGCTGGGTGGTCCTGCGCTACCCGAACAATGCCATGGCCCAACTGGCCGAGACCTCGCAGGAGGCCTTCGAGGATTTCTATTTCGATGTCTGCTGTGCCGATTACGCCAAAATGTCCAGGGCGCAGGACAAGCTCTACGCTCTCATGGCCGCCACCGACAAAGTCGAAATCAAGGCTCCGGGAACGGATCTGACCTTCTCAATCAAAAACATCCCGATCGTGAAATGCGACGGCCTCCGTAACATTCCCGACGGCGAGGTCTACACGGCCCCCGTACGCGATTCCATCAACGGAACCATCACGTACAACACGCCTTCATTGTACCAGGGCACGGTGTACACGGGGATATCGTTTACCTTCGAGAACGGCAAGATCGTGAAAGCCACCTGCGACGGTGATGATTCCAAGCTGAACAAGATTCTTGACACCGACGAGGGTGCCCGCTATGTGGGTGAATTCGCCATAGGTGTCAACCCGTTCGTCCTCCACCCGATGAAGGACACGCTGTTTGACGAAAAGATCGCCGGTTCGTTCCACCTGACGCCCGGCCAGTGTTACGATGAAGCCCCGAACGGCAACCAGTCATCGATTCACTGGGATCTGGTGCTGATCCAGCGCCCCGATTACGGTGGTGGCGAGATATGGTTTGACGGCAAACTGATCCGCAAGGACGGCGTGTTTACCGATGCCTCGCTGGAGAAGGACTTCTCAAAAGAGAACCTCAAAGCCGAGGGACTCGACTGAGCCGGCGGAGGGCACTCTCCTCACCGCAAAGATAACGAGACAACGTAAACCGACCGAGAGGAAGTCATGGATATTATCAAGTTCGCCATGCAGATGGAAATGGATGGCAAGAAGTTCTACGAAAAGGCCGCTGAGGCCGCCGCAGAAAAGGAAGTGAAGGAGATTCTTCTGTACCTCGCCGAGGAGGAAGTCCGTCATTTCAACTTCTTCAAAACGCTCAAAGAGGGCGGCGATACGGCCGCTGCCGCCAAAGCCCTTGAGGGTGGCGCGCTGAGTAACACGAAGAACGTTTTTGTCAAGCTTATCGAGCAGGGCAAGGACAAGTCCTTCGGCGAGGACACCCGAGCCACCTGGCAGGAAGCCCGGGTCACCGAAGAAAAATCGGTGAAGGTGTATGCCGATGAGGCGGCGAAAGAGACTGATCCGCAACGAAAAAGTCTGCTGAACAAAATCGCCGACGAAGAACGCAATCACGTGTATCTGATCGACAACATGCTGCTATTCATGGCCGACCCGCAATCGTATTCAGACTCGCGAGGTTTTTCGGATTTCATGAGCTGGGAAGGTCGCTAGACGATTGGAAGGGCGCCTCCGGCCGGACCGCGAGGCGCCTCTACTCTCAAATCTCGGTAGTCACCACGCCGGCCAGGACAATTGCCCCGCCAATCACAAAGGCCGCCCCCAGCGGTTCACCCAGAAAGACATAAGCCACCCCCGAGGCGACGATCGGCTGAAAGTTGTGGTACACCGCAACCCTGGATGCCTCCATCTGTTTCAGCACCCAATACCACAAGACATACACTACCACCGAGGTGCCGATGGCGGCATACGCCACGGAAAGCCAGGTAGTCACGGTCACTGCGCTGTAGTCGGCAATCAAAGCCCGGTACACCCCATACGGGAAGTATACCGCCGAGCCCGAGGCCAGCGCATACGCGGTCACCCGGAGGGCGCCGTACTTCTGCACCAGCGGACGACCAATAATCGTATAGTAAGCCCAGGCTATCACGGCCACCAGAATGATGAAGTCACCCAGCAGGTAGTCGGTTCCCAGGTTGATCGCCCCCTGCGATACAATTACCAGCACTCCTGTCACGGCCAGTGAGATACCGACGCTCTTGCGCACTGTCATAGGCTCCTTCAGATGGACACGGGCAAGGATGTATATGAAGATGGGCGTGGTAGCAAACAGCACGGAACCGTGATTGGCCGCCGTAAGAGACTGCCCCACGAGATAGGTCACCTGGTTCAGCAGAACAATCAGCACCCCCAGCCAGAAAATCCGCCACCGGTCTTCCCTTTCAATCACTCTCTGGTGGGTCCGCACACGGACGATCAGCAGGAGTACGGCTGTCGAAAGCGTAAACCGGAAAAACGCAAACGCAAACGGTTCGAGCGTCTGGAGTCCGAACTTCGCCACCGGAAATGTCAGGGCACCCAGGATCTGCTGTACAAACAGCGCCAAAACTACCAGGGCCAGACTTTTTTGACGGTCAGTCAATCCCGCTTCCCGCCTTCACCTGTAAAGAACCTGTCGACACGTCGCTACTAGAGCAAACCGCGGTGCGCGCCGCCGTCGACCGCCACCGAGGTCCCGGTGATGTACGCTGCCCGCTCACCGGCCAGGAATGCAATCAGGGCTGCCAGCTCCTCGGGTTGGCCCACCCGGCCCGTCGGAATCTGAGCCGCAATATCGGCGAACACCTGGTCTTTGGTGCGCCCGCTGTCCCGGGCCAGGTTTCCGGCCAGATTCTGAAGCCGCTCCGTGGCCGTGTAACCCGGACACACACAATTGGCTGTGATGCCATACTTCGCATAGTTGTTGGATACGGTTTTGCAGAATCCGGTAACTCCGGCCCGGTAAGTATTTGACAGAATGAGCGTATCCACCGGCTGCAGGACACCAATGGAGGTGATGTAGATCAGCCGTCCCCAGGACCGCTCAATCATTCCGGGCAACACGGCGCGGGTCAGACCAATGGCCGAGTCCAGCACCAGCCGCCCGGC
>JAHIVM010000394.1 GCA_018816665.1 Candidatus Zixiibacteriota bacterium | reverse complement strand
GGATATCATCGTTATCGTATTCCGTTTCGGGCTTGCGCCACAACAGGAAAAAGGCCACCGGCCACCGGTCGACATCGACGGACAGCAGCAGGTATGGATTGTCCGCTTCCCGGGGATAGCCGGACAACGCCGCAGTGAGGTTGGCCCGACGTCCGGCAGCGTATCGCTGAATGCGCTCGGAGTCTACCTGCAGGGCGGCCAGTTGATCCGTGGAGATGCGTCTCTGATTGGTGGTGGCCACCGGGTACAGCCGCCGGCGATTGACCGAATACTTGGCCACAGCAACATCGGCGAAGTCGAAGTACGTCACCAGATAGTCCGCTGTTGTGGTCAGGATCTGATCCAGGCGCGTTTCCACGCGCACCAGCTGCTCCACCCGCCGGAGTAGCTCAAGCCGTCTGATACGAGCCTCGTTGAACTTGCGATGGTGGCGCGCCAGAGGGAGCCAGTTCGACACTCCCGTCACCACCAGCAGGCTGCCGGTGATGATGCCGATCCAGCTGATCAGGTCATAGAAAACGGGGTCGGACAAAAACGGGACAGAGCTGAATACGCCCAAATCGCCGTATACCCGCCCCAGCATTACCAGGGCAAGAATGACCAGCCCGCCGCCGATTTCGTTGTAGGTGGCTACGCTCTCAGCACTGATTTGCTTACGAAACCTGAATACCATGACCAGTGCGAGCAGAAAGAACAGCGATGCCGCCCAATTGACCGTTTCCATAGTCATAAGGCCTCCACAAAGATATGTCGCTACCTATGCAACAGTATCGGCTGTTCCCCATACCGGGATTACCCGAACTGTGGGGTGATCCCCCCATTCTGTGGATTTTCCCCCTCGACGGTCGCGAAAAACTGCGTCGCCACCAACCGGACAGGATCTTAACGCGCTGTACACCAACACGTTAACCGTCGCCCCACCAACAGGCACCGGGTTTGCCTTATTTCGTCACCGAAGCCATGTTTCAAACCAATCCGCTGACAAGCAGGAGGGAGTGACATATGAAAAACAGACTCTTGATGGGGCTGGGGTTCGTTGTGCTCGTTTGCGCCGCTCTGGGCGCGATAGGGTGCTCGAATTCCGACCGAACACTTAGTTCCAGTGAAGCCTCGTACGACGGCAGTGTCCTCGGCGGCGATATAACGACATTTGAGGATAACGTCGATCACGAGATCGCGGCCGGCACCGAAATTACTTACAGCGCCGACGATTCGGATGCGGATGTTACTCTCGGCAGTGGTGATGCCGATGATCCCGCGGACGACGGCGATACGCAGAAGGAAGACGGTATTGTGGTCGATGCTCCGACCGAGCTTGACTATGTAGATGTGCAGGGCAATAACGGCTAAGCACAACCAGTGTACAGCAGGTCGCGTTACGTGCGGCCGGGATACCTTTCCCGGCCGTTTTTTTATGTACGGAGCCTTAGAATAAATCGAGTTTCGAAGCGCGGGCGTAATTCTTGAAATGCAGTTTTGCCAGTCGGGACAATTCGTCGAGACCGTGCTTGCGAACGATCTCCCGCCCGACAGCATCCACCTGGGCCGAGGCGCCCTTGGGGATTGTCATCCCGTACTTCTCCGACAGCCCGGCCATCCGCCGAACGAATTCAGCCCTGGCCATGATTGATGCTGCCGCTACCGGCAGCAGCGCTTCGCCGCGTACGATCTGTTTGACCGGCAGACGACAATTGACCTCGGAGAGAGCGGTAAGCAGGCGCTCTTCCTTGCCGAACTTGTCAGAAATCGCCAGATCGGCCGGGGCCTGGTTCAGCACGGCCTGTATCGTTTGGGCATGGCCGTTGGCCAGCAGGATATTGAGATTGCGTATCCGGTCATAGACGCGGTTATACTCGGACGGTTCAAACACCACGACGGCGTGCACGAAACTGGAGCGCAGCCGTTCATCAATCGTCAGCAGCTTTTTGTCGGCGATTTTCTTGGAGTCACGCACTCCGAGATCACGAAGCAGGTCGTGATCGGAATCTTCGACCAGGCACCCGGCCACGACGAGCGGGCCGAAGAAGTCTCCCTTGCCCGACTCGTCGATACCGATAACTCTGCGGGGGGCACTCACGTACTAATTGGCCCGTTCCAGGTATTCGCCGGAACGCGTGTCAACTTTCAGCTTATCCCCCTCTTTCACAAACGGAGGCACCTTGACTATGAGACCGGTTTGCATGGTGGCCGGCTTGGTGACATTGCTCACCGTATCACCCCGCGCGCTGGGCTCGGTCTCGACCACCTCGAGAATCACGGAGGCCGGGAGATCCACTGTCAGCGCAACACCATCAAGGAACATCAATACGTATTCCTCGTTTTCCAGCAAATACCACTTGCCGTCGCCGAGACTGTCCACCGGGACAGCAATCTGCTCAAACGTCTCCGAATCCATGAACGCAAACTCGCCGCCGTTTTCGTAGAGATACTGCATCTTCCTGCGCTCAATATCGGGCGGCTTGAATGAGTCGTTGGATGCAAAGACCTTCTCGACCACAGAACCGGTTTTGATATGTTTCAGCTTTGTACGGATATTCGCTTTACCGCGGCCCATCTTGAAGTGCTGGTACTCAACCACATAGTACGGCTGGTCATCAACGATGATGGGCAGGCCCTTCCTGAAATCGGATACAGAATACATTTGACCTCCTGATAATTTCCGGCCCCAAATATAGTAAAATCAGAAGATTACCCAAGTGTTTTCTGGGTATGGAGCAGGTCGGAGTTCCTCGCCGGCGCGGTACCGGCAGGCGCGGCCTCAAAGGGCAGGGTCAGACAGAAACAGGCACCCGATCCCTCCGTTGAGGTAACTGACAGAGAGCCGTTGTGCTGATCGATGATTTTCCGGGCCAGCGGCAGTCCAAGACCGGTTCCTGATGGCCGCGATGAGAAAAACGGCGTAAAGATGGCGTTGATGTCCTTTTCGGGGATACCACAGCCGCTGTCGAGGACGGTGATAGAG
>JAHIVM010000393.1 GCA_018816665.1 Candidatus Zixiibacteriota bacterium | reverse complement strand
TCTCCTGGCGCGGGCCATTGCCGGTGAGGCAGGTGTCCCGTTCTTCTCAATGTCCGGCTCGGATTTCGTAGAAATGTTTGTTGGTGTCGGCGCCAGCCGTGTCCGGGATCTGTTTGATCAGGGCAAGAAAAACGCTCCGTGCATTATTTTCATCGATGAAATCGATGCGGTCGGCCGTCACCGCGGCGCCGGTCTGGGCGGCGGTCACGACGAACGCGAACAGACGCTCAACCAGTTGCTGGTGGAGATGGACGGCTTTGAATCCAATGAAGGCGTCATTCTGATTGCCGCCACCAACCGTCCCGATGTGCTTGACCCCGCACTGTTACGTCCGGGCCGCTTCGACCGCCAGATTGTGGTGGGCGTACCGGATGTCAAGGGGCGCGAGGGCATCCTGTCGGTGCATGTGCGCCGGATTAAGATGGCCGAGGATGTCGACCTGTCAATCCTGGCCCGTGGTACGCCCGGCATGTCCGGAGCGGATCTGGCTAACATGGTTAACGAAGCGGCGTTGCTGGCATCCCGTCGCGAGCGGGAAGCTGTCCGTATGGAAGATTTTGAGGAAGCCAAAGACAAGGTGATGATGGGGTCGGCGAGGAAGTCGATGGTTATCACGGAGGAAGAGAAGAAAGTCATTTCGTACCACGAGGCGGGTCATACGCTGGTGGCCAAGTTCCTGCCGAAAGCTGATCCCATTCATAAAGTCACGATTATCCCACGCGGTTTGGCCCTGGGCGTTACCTGGTCGCTACCGGTAGATGAACGTCATACGCACTCAAAAGAGTACCTGGAAGCCTCCCTGGCTGTTTTTATGGGTGGTCGGGTGGCCGAGATGCTGGTGTTCAACCAGCTCGATACCGGAGCGGGAAACGATCTTGACCGGGCGACCAAGCTGGCCCGCAAGATGGTGTGCAACTGGGGAATGTCTGACAAACTGGGACCGGTGACGTTTGGTAAAACCGATGAACATCCGTTTCTGGGACGGGAATTCTCGCAGCCGCACAAGGAGTACTCCGAGGCGACCGCGGTGATTATTGACCAGGAGGTCCGACGGTTTGTCGAGCGGGCCGAGGGCACTGCCACCCGCATTCTCAAGGAGAATATCGACAAGTTGCATGATTTGTCGGCGGCCCTGCTCGAGAAGGAGATCGTCGATTCTCATGAGGTCGATGTGATCATCGGGCGGGCGTCGGGCGATGCCGCGGAAGTCGAGGCGCCGGAACCCTCCCCGACAAAATAGCTGATGTCAGTCCCGGACGGCGCCGGCCGGCCGGGGCTTTTTTCTGCCCGAAAATGGCCTGAGTTCCCCGGGAAACCGGGCCTTGTCCTGACCGACCCCCGGACTATTGCGACGTTGCTCCGGTTTCGACCTTGATTTTTGCGGCGGGCTATGCGTACTATACTCTCAGGGACAATGATACGTAAACAGACACTGACAAAACCCGAAGAGATCAAGCAGGTTATACCGCTGGCGGCAGGTCGGCAACTGGAGCTGTCTCGCCCCCTGGTCATGGGTATCCTGAATGTTACGCCGGATTCTTTTTCCGACGGGGGCAGGTATACCGGCGTGGAACAGGCAGTGAATCGAGCCCTCCAGATGGCTGAGGAGGGCGCGGATATTATCGATATCGGCGGGGAGTCATCGCGGCCCGGTGCCGAACCGGTCGATGCTGAGGTGGAAATGCATCGCGTAGTCCCCGTCATCGAGGCACTGCGCTGGAAATCGGATGTGTGTGTGTCGGTGGATACGTATCGGGCCCAGACGGCTCGTGCAGCAATCGACGCCGGCGCCGATATTGTTAATGATATCTCGGCGCTGCGCCTGGATACGGCCATGGTGGAACTGGTAGCCGAGCGCAAGGTTCCGGTGGTGCTGATGCATATGCAGGGGACGCCGCGTAACATGCAGATCGACCCGGTGTACGAGGATTGTGTCCGGGAAGTAGGAGACTTCTTTGTCAACCGTCTGGAGTTCTGCAAGCGTCACGGGGTTGACAAGACCAAAGTCGTGCTGGACCCCGGTATCGGTTTTGGCAAGAATCTGTCCCACAATCTTGAGTTGCTGGGCCATCTTGATGAGTTTACACAATACGGCTGTCCGATTCTGGTCGGTGCCTCGCGGAAGTCGTTTATCGGGATGCTTAACCCGGCGGGTGGATCAGCCGATCAGCGGCTGGGTGGTTCCCTTGCCGCAGCGGTACTGGCGGTCCTGGCCGGTGCCGGAATAGTACGCGTGCACGACGTTGCCGAGACGGTTGAAGCCCTGAAAGTGGTTCAGGCGATGAGGAAATAGCGGTAGTATGCTGCAGTACGATTTTCTACGATTTGGTATCAAGGACCTCATTGACGTCTTGATTGTGGCGTTCATCATCTACCAGGTGTTGAAACTGGCCCGGGGGACAAGGTCCGCCCAGATCATCGTGGGCCTCAGTCTGCTGGCCGGCGTCGCCTTCATTTCGTACTGGTTCCAGCTTGAGGGTCTGACCTTCCTGTTTTCGACCCTGGCCACCTTTGGTATTATCGTATTTGTGATCGTTTTCCAGCCTGAGCTTCGGGGTACGCTGGCCCAAATCGGTCAGAACCGGCTGATTCGTTCATTTTTCAAGCTGGAGCACAAAAAGACTCTGGAGGATGTGGTCCGGGCCGCCTTGCGCCTGGCGGAACTCCGCTACGGTGGTCTGATTGTGATTGAGCGGCGAACGGGTTTGCGTAATTTTGCGGAATCCGGCAAAAACCTGAACGCAGAGTTGTCCTACGAGCTGCTGGTCACGCTTTTTACCCCGTATACCCCGCTTCACGACGGTGCTGTTATCGTGTCGGGCGAGTTCGTGGTGGCCGCGGCGGCCTCGCTGCCGTTGACGTCGAATCCGCGCTACGGGAAACTGTTTGGGATGCGCCACAAAGCGGCAATCGGAGTCTCGGAAGTTTCGGACGCCGTGGTGGTGGTGGTATCCGAGGAGACCAGCGAGCTTTCTATCGCTTACAACGGCGTTCTGGACGCCAACATCCCCAAGGCCCGCTTCCGGAGCAAGCTGGCCGAGTACCTGCGCAAGTGATGCCGGTCCGCCGGAACGTTGTTTCCCTGCCAGTGTTCAATTGACAAATCGACCCGCAATTCCTACCTTCGCCCTGCTTGAGACGGCGAGAGTCGGACGGGCCGGAGAACTATATGAGTAAGCTGAGTAAAATACGAAACTTCTCGATAATCGCGCATATCGACCACGGTAAGTCAACCCTGGCCGATCGTCTGCTGGAGTATACTGCCACCCTGACCGGCCGTCAGATGCGAGCTCAGGTGCTGGATTCCATGGAACTGGAGCAGGAACGCGGGATCACGATCAAAGCTCACGCTATCCGTCTGGATTACAAGGCCAACGACGGCCAGATATATCAATTGAATCTGATCGACACACCCGGCCATGTTGACTTCACGTACGAAGTCAGCCGCTCCCTGGCTGCCTGCGAGGGTGCTATCCTCGTGGTTGATGCCGCCCAGGGGATAGAGGCCCAAACGCTGTCCAACCTGTACCTGGCTATGGACAACGATCTTGAGATTCTACCGGTGGTCAACAAGATAGACCTGCCCAACGCCAGCCCTGACGAGGTCCGCGATGAGATGGTGGAACTGCTGGGCTGTGACCCCGGTGATGTCCTCAAGGTATCGGCCAAGCAGGGGATAGGTATCCGCGAATTGCTCGAAGAAATCGTGCGTAAGGTGCCGGCGCCGACCGGTGATCTCAATGCACCCCTGCAGGCGATGGTGTTTGATTCCTCGTTTGACAGTTATCGCGGCGCTATGACGTTTGTGAAGATCGTCAACGGGACTCTGAATCGCGGCGATCGGATCAAGTTCTTCTCGAACAATCGAACGCACGAGGCTGATGAAGTCGGGTTTCTCCGGATGACGACCTTTCCGCAGGAGAGACTGGAAGCCGGCGAGGTTGGATATTTCTTTGCCTCGGTGAAGGAAGTAGCCGAAACCAAAATCGGCGATACCGTAACGAACGCGGCGCGACCGGCCCAGAAGCCGCTGCCGGGTTTTGTGAATGTCAAGCCGATGGTGTTTTCTGGGTTGTACCCGGCGGTGGCCGAGGATTTCTCGCAGTTGAGGGATTCGATTGAAAAGCTGAAACTCAATGACTCATCGCTGAGTTTTGTGCCGGAGACTTCCGAGGCCCTGGGCTTTGGATTCCGCGTTGGCTTTCTTGGATTGCTTCACATGGAGATTATAACCGAGCGGTTGTCTCGGGAATACGGCCAGACTATTATCAACACGGTGCCCAGTGTAGAGTACCATGTGACGAAAACCGATGGCACCGTGCTGAAGGTTGATAATCCGGCCAAAATGCCGCCGGCGGGTGAGATAGAGTATATTGAAGAACCGGTGGTCAACGCACAGGTTATCGTGCCGTCGGAGTATATCGGCGCGATCATGCGGCTGGGGACCGAACGCCGGGGCCAGTACAAAAACACCGAGTATCTCTCGCCGACCCGGGCGAGTTTGCATTATGACTTCCCGCTGTCCGAGATCATTTTTGACTTTTATGACAAGCTCAAGTCTATTACGCGCGGTTATGCCTCGTTTGACTACGATATACCGACCTACCAGCGTTCCGACCTGGTCAGGCTGGACATGCTGGTGAACATGGAATCGGTGGATGCATTGTCCGTGATCATTCATCGGGACAAGGCATATCGCTACGGTCTGGCGCTGAACGAAACGCTGCGCAAGCTGATTCCGCGTCAGATGTTTGAGGTGGTGCTGCAGGCCTCGATAGGCAGCCGCATTATCTCGCGCTCCACGGTCCGACCGCTCCGCAAGAATGTAACTGCCCGTTGTTACGGCGGTGACATTACGCGTAAACGCAAGCTGCTGGAGAAGCAGAAGGCGGGCAAGAAGCGGATGAAGCAGGTGGGCAGTGTGGAGATTCCGCAGGAAGCCTTCCTGGCCGCGTTGCAGGTAGAGCGGTAGGAGAGAGCGTTCGGTTCGCTTGTCGGGTGGCCTGCTCATCCGCTGGTCGCGAATGATCTCGGAACCCAACTTACATCAAGACGGCTATCTCCAACAACAAAATCGTCAACACTGGCTGGTCTTCTGCGGGTCTGGTTCCGAAAGCGGCCGAATGGGCGGGATGAGT
>JAHIVM010000392.1 GCA_018816665.1 Candidatus Zixiibacteriota bacterium | reverse complement strand
GAGAGTGAAGGACTAAATTCTGCGCTACGGTTCCCGGTTTGGCCCATTCGATGCTTTGTGTTCGATGAGGGTTCCGCTTGGGGAGCCAATCTTTTTTCTGCGGAATTTTTGCTACTTTTCGGCAGGCCAGAGGGCCTGCTTTTTTCGTGCGTATAAGTGGTTGGGGTAAAATGGTTAGCGAAGGCGGGAAACCCGGTGCCCGTTTCACTCAGATTTCTCGGTTAACAGCCTGGCCCAAATCACCCTCCGAATTGATCTCTTTCTCTCAGAAACTGTGTGATATGCTGTTTTCGGTTAACTCAGAAGGGTTTCACGGACGTCCCGCGCAGCGGGCATGTTTGTGATACCCCTGTTGACGAACCGATTCAGCTGAGGCCAGCCATTATGGGGTTTTCTTAAAGGCGGGTTTCGTAGCGAGGTAAGTTGGATCTGCTCTTTTGAGGTGTGCGGGCTGGCGGTTTCTGGATGGACCAGGGTTTCCGAAGTGCCGTGACAGTCTTTGGCGCATCAACTATTGCCCAGGTAGCCGGACATTTTGCCGCTCGAGTATACGCTCCCACCAGATTGGCTGTTCTCATTGATCCGTTCATGCCGCCTCGCTTTCTGTGACCGGCGACCCTCGGATAAGATTCATCACGTACCGGCCCGCCGATTTTGGTAATATCCGGTCGAGCGCCAGACGCTTTTCGCCACAGGCCGGGCAGACGGAGTAGTCCGTATGCTGCCGGTCACCGAGGCGAGCCGTTCTTTGACAACGGATGTGACGACGATTGAGCAACCGCTGGGCTACGGCAAGCTTCGTGTGGACGTTTCTACCTGCAGTCAGCCCGTAATGTCTGATCCTGACGAACCCGGCAGGTAGGGCATGCAGCAGGAACCGACGCAGGAACTCGACCGCACAAAGAGTCAACCTGCCGGTCATCTTGCCGGTGGCATTGTCCCTGACGGCGAACGTGACCTTGTCTCCATTGAGCCCCAGAAGCCGTTGGTTCGAGATCGCAACGCGATGGGTGTAGCGGCCGAGATATTTAAAGACTTGCTCCGGTCCCCCGAACGGGGCCTTGGCGTAGACGACCCAGTCGGTCCGGTAGAGGCGGTCTTTGAGGGCGAACCAATCGGTGTCGCCGGTTTTGAGGGTGCCGTCCTGGTAAGCTTGGCCAACTGCAGCGAGGAACTTGCCCCTGAACAGCCGGGCCAGGACCTTCACCGGCAGGAAGTACTTGTCACCGCCGGTGACCCAGGAGCGGCCGTCAGATGCGAGTCCACCCCCTGAGGCCACGCAATGCAGGTGGGGATGGAAGGCGAGGTTCTGCGCCCAGGTGTGCAGCACACAGGTCAACGCGACTTCTGCGCCGAGGTGTTTCGGGTCGGCGGCGATCTGCTTGATGGTGCCAGCGACAGCGGCGAAGAAGATACCGTACATGAGCCGCTGGTTGCGCAAGATGAGAGGCCCAAGTTCACTCGGCACCGTGAACACGACGTGGAAGTAGGGCACCGGCAACAGCCGTTCGACACGCTGAGCGACCCATTTTGCACGCTGCGAGCCCTGACACTTGGGGCAATGGCGATCCCGGCAGGAGTTGTAGGAGATGCGTTCATGCCCGCAACCGCCACAGCGATCGACATGGCCGCCCAAGGCCGCAGTCCGGCAACTGGCGATCCGGTTGATCACCTTGTATTGGATCGCCGACAGGCGAGAGCTACGGCAAAGCTCGCCACCGTAACCGCGGACCAGGTCGGCAACCTCGAGTTGAAGCCGCTGCCAGGACATGATCCCGGGTCAGCCGAGTACCGTAGCGCGGTCGGTGCCGAGGATGTCCAGCGGACTGCAGGTCCTGGCCAGATGGCCGACCGGTAAGTGGGCGTACCTTTCGGTTGTGCGCAGACTCCGATGGCCCAAAAGAGCCTGGACCAGGGTCACATCGTAGCCGCACTCCAACAGGTGGGTGGCGAAGCTGTGGCGCAAGGTATGAGGTGTGGCTTTCTTGGTGATACCGGCATCGGCCAGAGCCCTGCGGAAGACATTGCGCACCGTCTGGGGGCAGGCGTGCCCAAGCCCGGTCGCCGACGGGAAAAGGTAGCCGTCCAGGTGGGGACGGTGATGCTGCCAGTAGAAGCGCAGCTCACTCAGCAGGCGGCGTGAGAGGACCGTGTAGCGATCAAAACCGCCTTTTCCCCGGCGGATGTGGATCAACATGCGCTTGGAGTCGATGTCTTGCGGCATCAGACGGCAGGTTTCAAGGTTGCGCAGGCCGCCGGAGTACATGGCCATCATCATGGTGCGGTACATGATATGGCGTACGGATTTGAAGAGAGCTTCCACCTCGGTACCGCTCAAAACCTCTGGAAGCGTGGTAGTTTTCCGGGCCGGAGGCAGCCAGTCGATCACTTGCGGTTTGCCCAAGGTCACCGAGTAGAGGAACTTGAGCGCTGCTCGGGCTTGACGGAGGGTCGAGTAGGAGACGTTGCAGATCTCGATCAGGTACAGCAGGTAGTTGCGGATGTGATCGGCGCCCAACTGTTGGGGCGGGCGGTTATAATGGTCGATGAACTTGCCTGCGTAGATGAGGTAGATTTGTGCGGTCGAGGGGCTGTAACCGGCGATCTTCAGATCAGCGGCCATACGTTGGCATGCGGTACGCATTGAGCGTCCTCCTTGGGTTCGGTTGTGTTGTGATGTCTAGTCACACAACCGATTATAGGGGGGCGCTCTTTAAACTTGGGAAAATTTCATCCTCTGAGAATCGGGGGATTGGGATTAGCTAGCGCGAAGCGGTTTCGTTCAACACACGATTCGTAGACGACCTCGAAATTTGATTCTTTGTCTTGGATTTCCTGCTTTTTGATTCCTGGCGCTTGACACAAAATATCGGCGGCGATGCCGGACGACCGGATCTGTGGGGGGCCGGGGAAGGTGACTCTCCTGGCCTACCCGACTGTTTTTTGGGGATAATGCTTCAACACAACCAGATCGCGGATCGGATTGAAACTAAGCAAAAAAAACTGCTATCCTAACGATAGCCGGTCACGCCCTGAGGATACGGTATGGCAACAATGTTGTAGTTTATGACTTCTCCGTTTCTCCAAATGACCATATTTTTTTTCTCACCAGAGGAACAATCCGCAGCTTCTCTGTGTCGAATCCATGGCTGGTTATCCAAATTTACATTGTCAATTGCCAATAGCACGTCCCACTGTT
>JAHIVM010000391.1 GCA_018816665.1 Candidatus Zixiibacteriota bacterium | reverse complement strand
TACCCTCTTTAAGAATGGCGCCGCTGCGATGGGCGTGCTGAACCGAGTCGTTGAATCCGGTCGACTCAAGACCCCCGCGGAATTGGATTTCAGTCTGACCGCAATTCAGGACGGCAATGGAGACTGGGTCAACGTAGGCACCAACATGATCACCGAAATCAAGGGATCGCATACGAACCGAGAGGTTGCCATGATCGGAGGCGGGGCGATAGTCGGTGGCATCATCGGCAAGATAATTAACAGGGATGGCAGCACCGAAATCGGCGCCGCTGCTGGTGCCGCTGCGGGCACGGGACTGGCTGCCGCGACCGGCAAAAAGGACATCTTCTACGGGGTCGGTACGGAAGTCACTTTCTACTCGAGTCAGGCAACCCAGGTAGCTTTGCAGTAGCACATGCACGTGTCGGCACCGGGTCTTCTCTGAACAGCATCACACACTTTCGAGAGGATTATTAGATGAAGAAGATCATCATTACATCGCTGGTAGTCGGTTTGCTTTGCGGCCCAGCGGCCCTTGCAGGGCTTCGGCCGACCGGGTTTCACGGCATAGGTCCGAGACTGGGCATGACGGTGAACCCGGATCAATTCCACTTCGGCGGCCATATCGATTTTGGAGACCTGGCGGAGAATCTCATGATCATGCCAAACATAGAAATCGGCATCGGCGATCACCTGACTACGATCTCTCCTTCATTCGAGCTTGACTATCGCTTTCGCTCTGACTGGGGTGCCTGGACATCTTATCTGGGTGGCGGCGTTGGTCCAGTATTCTACTCCTATCAGAACGACTATTGGCACGACAATGGACATGATAGCCACGCGACTGAGCTCGGTCTGTATATGCAGTTTGGTGTTGGGAAAGGATCGGCAAACAGCCAGTCGGGTCATCTCTTTATAGAAGGTAAGCTCGGTCTGGTCGACGCCCCGGATTTGAAATTCACTGTAGGCTGGACCTTCGGTAAATAGCGAATGGAAACCTGAAGGAGCATCAAATGCTTTGGACATTGGCCGTAATACTGGTAGTTCTATGGGCTCTCGGCCTGTTAACGGGCCATACATTGGGTGGCGTCGTTCACGTTCTGATAGTCATTGCCATTGTTGCAGTACTATTCAGGATAATCTCCGGTCGACGAGTTGTGTAGCGCCGTGTTTGACAAAGAAGGGACATTTATGAAGATCATGACCATAATCGGCACAATTCTGATTGTGCTCAGTGTAGTGGGGCTTATTTACCGAGGCACGACTAAGCCTACACACAAAACAAGAGGATCATATGTCTAGAATAGTCATGCTTGGACTTGTTTTTGGTGTCCTCATCCTGTCGCCATTGTCTGTGCGCAGTCAAACGAGCGTGTACCTGGGGCCCCACCTCGGCATACAGAAGTCTCAGGATGCCACCGATGCGAATTACCTGGTTGGTGCAACGCTACGCGCGAAGTTCATGCAAATCCTCGGCGTGGAAGGAGATATTGGTTATCGTCAGGAGAAATATGGTTCCGATGTGCTAACAGTCAGGAGCTGGCCGGTGACAGTCACCGGTTTGCTCTATCCCCTGCCGATATTCTATGGAGGCCTCGGTGCCGGCTGGTACAATACGACCTTTGATTACGCCAGCATACATAACGACGCTGGCATTAGCGATGAGACGACCCAGAAGTTCGGCTGGCACCTGGTTGCCGGTGTGGAGCTGGCGGCTTCGCCGAAGGTCAAAGTGTTTGGCGATGTCCGCTATGCCTTCATTGACTACAACCTAAAGAACGTGCCGGACGCGGTCCTGGATGGTGTCAAAGCGGACTTCTATTCCATAAACTTCGGCTTGCTGCTTCGTCTCTGAGATATCATCCCGATACTTGCCTCGCTCAGGTCAAGTGCCTGAGCTGACAAAAAGGAGTAGTTGTGAGGATCATGACCATAATCGGTATAGTTCTAATCGCTCTCGGCACGATTGGGCTGATCTATGGAGGGATAACCTACACCTCCAGCAGGAATGCGATCAGCATAGGAGATATGCAGGTCCAGGTCGACGAGACCAGACATATCCCGCTGTCACCAATCGCCGGGGCCGTCGCCGTGTTGGCCGGAGTAGTAATGATAGTCTTTGATCGGCGAGGGACAACCCGCGGCTGAGCTGCATGAGCGTATGTTGCGTGGACGTGTTCGGTGGCTGTGCCTTCTTGAGGTTACGCACGGGTGCCCCACGCTTGCGGTGGGAAGAGACTGGTTCAATTGTCCGGAACGGCGCTCGAAATCGGGCACAAAAAAAGCTCACAGTATTAGACGAGTTTACTAACTTCTGTGGCTCCGATGCGGGGACACTGATTGCCGACCAACTTGCTGTGATACAAGAGATTAGTTTGCCCGCGCACGGTGCGTGAGTGATATGCGCTATGGCTCTTCTTGGAGCCACATCACATCTTGGTGTCATGTGACCATTTTATCTTGACATGGCCGCAATCTGTTGGTATTGTGCACGCAAATAATGGAGGGGTCCATACTTGATAAACACAATCCGGAGCAGTCGCTATGGTAATTGTGCGACGACCTGAACGTCGCCATGCGTCGTCTCCGTCAAGTTTGTCGACTGTGACACCATTTCCAGCAACAGATTAGTACTTCACCCGGGGAGGTGGCCAGATGCGTGTTGCGCAGTTCCTCTTGCTTTTCCTATTGATATCCGTTGCCCAGCCAGTCATGGGACAATGCGACGTGACTACAGATTGTGATAGTACCTGTCACAACGTACCTATCACATTCAACGTGGTACATGATTCTGTTACCAATCCCGATGCCGACGGTCATCGATTCCTGGTTGAGATAGATGTTAAGCTCTGGGACCCGTCTCCATACGGTACTGCAACTGCATGGGTTAGCTGCGTCGGCGGAGGAACCCTTGTACAGGGCTACGTTGGGTGCAATCCCCCTACATCCAATGGTTGCGGTGAATGCAATACGGCCGGGTACCTAGTTGTGAACCAGTGTGAGCCCGTCGTCACGTTTGAGCTTCAGATAATCTCGAAGAACGGCTTTCAAGAGACCGTGTGCAGGTGCAAGTATCGTCAGGATGTCCTCATCCCAGTCGGGCTTGAGGAACGAGCTAATCACGGGAATATGACCTGTGAAGTGTCCCTCAGCGATCCCGTTAACGCCATGACCGGCAACCTCTTCCTTGAGAGTTCAGATGTCTTCATCCAGAACGACGCTGGCTTTCCCATCGATTATCGCCGTTGCTACAATAGCTATACGACCGACGAGGATCTGAATCAGTCGAAGATGTGGACTCACAGCTACAGTGATCGCCTCTACGAAACGGCCCGCTGGTATGCCTACGACTCGCCCAACTCAGTGGACTATGTGGCGGGAGTAACGCTTGTCGAAAGCAACGGACGTTCGACGCACTTCTGGGGCAATGGATTTGGCGAGAATCTCACCTTCACATCGTACGGATCTGACTACGACTTGGCATTCAACCGCACAACCGATGAATACACGGTAACGACCAAGGATGGCACCCAGCTGCTTTTTGAGTATTGCGATACCTTGTCGTATCGCCTGTCTGAGATCGAAGATCGCAACGGTAACAAGATCGATCTGGAGTGGTCCGGCGGAAACCTCACCAAAGTATCCATGAGCCCGTCGCGTTTCATCGATCTTGTGTACACTACCGTGACCGGCGTCGATTATGACTGCCTTGATATGATCAAGGACTCAGCCGGAACCATCTTAGTTGACTACCACTACGTGGTGGGCACTGGCTTCCTGGATACCGTTACGTACGCCGACGGATCCTGGGAGGCATATATGCCCGGGACTACCACCGCGAACCTCAATCGGATTGTGAAGGCAGAAGACTCCGATGGTGCAACCTGGCACTGGCAGTATGAGGTCGATGGCCGGGTAGAAGAAGCCTGCAACTCGACCGCACCTGGTATGGTGGAGCACATTCAGCTCATATATTTCGACTCCACAGAGGCCATTATTGATACTTTTGAAGTCAACCCTGATTCCGTCTTCTGTGATACCACCGTCGTTGCGTTTTGGCGGGAGACCACAGTCAAATACAACGATGATGACAACCAGGTAGCCACCTATACATCGCGACGGCCTATTGGCAGCTGGCGATGGAATCTGGAAACGATAACTGACGCCGAGTGCGGAGGATGTGGTATCGCGTACAACCACGATCTCAGTGGCCAGAGAACGAGGGTTGAGTACGCCAACGGTCGAGTAGATTCCATGATCTACGATTTTAGAGGTAACCTAGAGACTTTGATTCTGGCTCGAGGGTCATCGGATGAGATGACGGCTACGTTCGAATATCACCCCACCTACAATCTTGTTGCACAGGTGAAAACGCCCAGCGTCGCCAATGATACCAGTTTTCGAGAGATCGAACTTGTGCGCGACACCTGCGGCAACGTAACCCACCGGATTGCACGAGGTTGGATTGATGCCGACTCTAGCTACAGTGATACAACCAGGTACTACTACAACAGTCGAGGCCAGGTCATCAAGATTGATGGCCCCCGAACCGATGTGGCGGACACCGCGGGCCTCCGCTATGACACAGTTCACGCAGACATCCATAACGTAGTTTATCCTACGGGTGACAGTGTGGAGTTCGGCACGCGTGGGGTCGGAGTCGGCGGTGTGCCGTATGTACTTGACCCGAACAGCAGACAGGATGAGTACACATATGATGGGCGGGGCCGCATAGACACGGTCAAGCAGAGTGTCTACAGCGACAAGAAGACGACCAATGTTGATTGGACCTTCAAAGGGGCGGTGAAGTCTCTCACAACTCCCAGCGGCAGCAGCTATCGCTATGCATACGACGATCACAACTGGCTGGTGGGAGCAATCAATGATGTTGGTGATTCGATCGGGTTCGCCTACGATGCGATGTCAAATATGTCCGCCGTCAGACTTCTTGATGATACCGTTGTCCTGGTGGAGGCTACCTATACGTATGACTGGCGCTCACGATTGACTGAGCAGGACGGGTACGAATTCCGCTATGATGCTATGGGCCAACTGGATACGGCCATATTCGCGGCTCTTGACGACACCACGTTCCTCTCGTATGACCTGTTCGGTCGCACTGAGGAAATACAAGAGAAGCGGGGTGATGACGCAGCCGCGATAACTCAATATGGCTACGATATTCACGGTAATCTGGACACTATCGTCGATCCGGACGGCAACGTGTACTCATTCACATACGATGATCGCGGTCTGTTGCGGGAGGAAACGTCCTCCGAGAGGGGTACCATCACGTATGACTACGATGCGGCAGGGAATCTGATCGAACGCACTGACGCGAACGGAGTCACCGTCGCGTATGAGTACGATGAGTTGAACCGCCTCACTGGAATCGACTATCCGGACAACAATCTGGACGTAACCTATCAATACGATCTAGCGAACGTGCCAAATGCCTGGGGCAGGCTCGGCAGAGCGATAACGAATTCAACGACCATCAACTACCGCTATGACTCTCACGGACGATTGAAAACGGAGTATCACACCTTCGGTGGCAGAACCTATTCTACTCACTACGCGTATACGCCGAACGATCGAATCGCGACTTTGACCAGTCCGGCCGGCGTGATCTACACTTATGTGCGCGATACTCTGGACCGGGTTTCTCAGATTGCGGCCGAGCACGGTGGCGGACAGGTTCAGTCGATTGTCGACGAAATCAGTTATACACCGTTCGGTGGTGTCGACTCAATTGTGTACAACAACGACATTGTCACCCGCTACTCATATGACCAGAAGGTGCGCCCCCGCAGCATTCTCACGAGTCTTGCGGATACGGGCACTTCGCTGGATATCCTGCGCAGATCGTATGAGTATGACACCTTGGGCAACGTTGAGTCCTTCTGTGACTCAACCAACGCGGACACGACCACCAGCTATACCTATGACCGCCAGAACCGATTGCTATCAAGGCAAATGGGTGATCCGTCTAACCTTGACCGGAGAGTGCTGTACACCTATTATGGAAATGGCAATCGGAAATCTCGGCACGAGGGTCTGATGGGCACTCCTGTCACGTATAACTACACGGGCAACCGTCTCGACTCATTGACCGTCTTTCCGGACACGACCGGTGTTGCATTCTTTACCTACGACAGCAGCGGTAACATGGTGACGGCCGGAGCCAACAGCTACGACTACGATCAGGCCAACCGGTTGGTCATGGAAGCATCCGGAGATTCGACCTACTTAGGATACAATCCGCGGAGTCAGCGGCAGACAGTCACTGCGTCCGGAGAGACCGATCAGTATATTCATACGGCAAACGGTCTACTTGTATCTGAGTATGAGTCACAAGAATGGGCGAACGACTACGTTTATCTGTACGGTCGACCTATCGCCTGGCTCCACGCGGTGACTGACACGACTG
>JAHIVM010000390.1 GCA_018816665.1 Candidatus Zixiibacteriota bacterium | reverse complement strand
TTTCGGCCTCTATAGCTTCCATCGCAACAGCCATGTCGTCCACGGAGGCGATAGCAAAGCCGTCGACCCGCTGAATGACATCACCCAGCCCCAGACCGCCAATAAAGGCCAAACCGCCGCGCTGCAATTCTGTGACAATAACGCCGGTGATAGATCCTTGTTCGACATTGAACAGCATGTAATCGGCAAACACCATGTCCCGGACCTTGAATTCCAGGGCCTTGTTTTCGTACTCATCGGCATCGGCCGCGGCCAGCGGCGCACCCTCGAGGACGGCCAGAATCTTGACCGTATCCATGCGGTCCTCGACCGGTCTCAGGGTGGAGAATTCCACCGATGTTCCGGCCCCCATACCGGCGATCTGCCGCTGGAAAATGGGCAGTTTCTCCTCCCGGTCAATGGTAATGGGCTGACCGTTGATCTCATACAGGATGTCGCCGATCTGCATGCCGCAGGCATAGGCCGGTGACTCCCGGGCAACATCGTTGACAATGATGCCGCCGGAAAGGTCGACTCCCAGGAATCCGGCGATATCTTCAGTCAGCGCCTGCATTGTGATTCCCAGCCAGGCTCGATCCTCTTTCCCCTTCTGCGGGGGATTGGCAATGAGCGTATTGAGCCGCTCACCCGTGATGACGCCCAGCAGGGGCAGATCCATCGGCCCAAACGCATCCATGAAACCGCCGCCGTTGTCCGCCGCCCCGGGATCATCCAGCATGCCCAGGACGCCCACGGCATTCAAGTGGTCATCGTACAGGGCCGCCGTCACATCGGCCGATGAGAGTCCCACCACCAGGGGGAACGGCTCAGGCGACTCTACCAGGGTCGAGACCAGCCCGATATCAACACCCAGGGGCGGGCTCACGAATTCCGGCAGCAGCGAATGCACCGCCAGCCACTCACCAACCTTGAATTTTCGATCCGTGACGAACTTCAGGGGGGTGAACGACTTGTTGTCCGGATTCAGAATGCGCGCAAAAGCGATTCTGGTATTGCGGTCAACACCGACATACTCGGCCTCGAGTTTTTCATCGTCCAGCGTTGTGATTTCAATATTCGTCGGGGTGCTTTTCATAGCAAAACTGGACATCGGCGACAGCGGATTACTTTCGCTGACATACCCGCCGTCAAACATCACCAGCCCATCTTCGGTTACAATGGTGCCCAGAGTCCGTTGTTCGTGCTCGTTTGACTGCATGCCGAACGAAAACTCAATTCTCACATCGACCACGACGGTATACGCGCGGACGGATTCGGACAGGCGGTCGAAATCGAATTTCTGAGCCGTTACGGATCCACTCCCGAAAGCCAGGACAAGGGCCGGAATCGACAGCAGGAGGGCTGCTTTGCGCAATACGTGAATCGTCCTATTCATGTGGTGAACTCCCTGACTCAGCCTGAAGCTGATCGACATTCAAAACAACCAGGCGGATTGCTCCGCCCCGCTTGACGGTCAGCAGGATCTTTTCGGTGCCGTCGCCAACCAGCTCGGTATACATACTCATCAAATCAGATAACGTCGTGATCGGTTCTTTGTTCACGGCGCGGATGACATCGCCGCCGCGCAGACCACCCACATCGCCCGGCGCTACTCGCTTCACCCCGACCACCAGGACTCCCAGGGAATCCGAGAGCTGGTTCTCGAGCTGCATGAAGCGCGTTATCGCCTTTACCGTGAAACCCCATTCCTCACAATCGAAGTCCTCGCCCTGGAGCGTTCCCAGTCGGCGGGTGGTAACTTTGAACGAGTATTCCTTTTCCTTGCGCAGCACCTTGAGGGCCATTTCGCTTCCCGGGGCATGTTCGGCAATAGCCCGGTAGAAGGCCGGCAGTTCCTCGGCAAACCGCGCCGAAACCGGAACGCCGTCAATGGCCAGGATAATGTCACCCGCTTTCAGGAAGCTGACCTCGGCCGGTGATCCCGGATCGATAGAGGCAATCAGCACTCCCTTGTTGGTTCCGGTTCCAAAAAAGCCCTCCAGTTCCTGCAACGACTGGGCATGCACGCCTATCCAGCTTCGCTCAACCTCCCCGTTGGCCAGGATTTCCTGCGTCACACTTTTCACGATGTCAATCGGGATGGCGAAACCAAGATTGTTGGCCAGGAAGGTCGCCCGCGAGTTGATGCCGATCACCTGACCGTTCATGTCAACCAGCGGACCGCCGGAATTACCCGGGTTGATGGCGGCATCGGTCTGAATCCACAGGTTGTATTTCCCCGTCTCCTCGCCGGTAGGCAGGCGGTAGTCGCTTGAAAAGTAGCGGTCCTTGGTCGACACGACTCCGGCCGACACCGACCGGGCCAGCGAAAGCGGTGAGCCCATGGCCAGCACGTATTGTCCCACCTGCACCGTATCGGATCGTCCCAGCTGGGCTACATGCAGAACACCGTCGAAATCATCCAGTTGCAGTTTCAGCACGGCCAGGTCGGTCGACGGGTCCCCCCCAACATATACGGCCGACACCTGCTCTTTGTCGTGCAGGGTACAGATGATGCGCTCGGCGCGCCCCGCGACATGGTAGTTCGTGACTACGTACCCGGCGAAGTCAAAGACTATGCCGGAGCCCACGACGGCCTGTTTTTTCAGCTCGCCGGTCTGGTAGTCTTTAATGACGGGCTGGATGTGCACCAAGGCCGGCAGGACCATATCCCGGGCGCGATAAATCTGATTCTGCAGTGACGTTTCCTGGCCGGAGGCCTCCAGTCCAAAAACAAGAAGCAGGAGACAGGTAAATACTATCGTTCTCATGGGCATTCGTACCATGGCCAACCGGCCTCGGCCGGTAGGCTATGTCCTTCACGGGCAAAAGTTTCGCTTAAAGCTGCCCCAACCATCACAAAATAGAGCGCGATCGGGGCCGACGGCAAGCCTAATACATCTTTCCTTTAACACATCCTCGGCAGGAATGGGACAAAAAAAACCGCCCCGAGAGGCGGTTTGTGCAATTTGTCAGCCCGACTAGCGTCGGGAATACAGGTCAATCGACCCCATCGCCACCTCAAACTTGATTATCAGGCGATCCTTGGCATCATCGAAATTCTCCGTCTCCCAGACTTCGTCATCGACTTCCTCCAGATCAAAGCCGTGGAAATCTACCGATGAAAACCAGCCGTCGGCATCTCCCTCAAAGCGCACCGCCACACCGCGTGGAATGATGACATCAAGCGACCCGACACCAACCTCCAGATCAACTTCCTTCTGACCCTTCAGTTCACCGTGGAAGTCGAGTTCACAGGAGGCCGCGCCGCCGGAAAACTTCATGAACTCAAAATTGGCGTTGGCCAGGTTATAGAGTTCCAGCGATGACGCTCCGGCATCGATGTCAAGCTCCCGCATCTGGATCGGGTTGGGCTCGGAGAAGTCTATTTCACCGGACGTGGCACCAACATCCAGGGACAGGTTGGATATGCGCAACCCGCCCAGGTCCATCTCGATTTCACAGGCACCGATATCAAGCTGGATGGCCAGGGGTAACCGATTGGAGAGAACAATATCCCATTCATTTTCGGAGTCTGAGGAACCCCGCTTGCGACGCTGCGTGCTCTCCAGGTATAGACTGCCGGTTTTGCCCCTGACACTGTAGTCAACGTCATAACTCACCGTCCGGGGTGTATAGTCAATCTCCACTTTCGCCAGTTCACTCATGTCCGCTTTGTGGATGTACAACACGCCGGCGCCTATCTCAATATCCAGATCGATCTGCTCGGCGCCTTCGGCGTCAACTGTTTTGGATACATGCTCGATCGGGTCGGCCGCGCTCGTGACAGTCATTGCCCCGACCAGCAGCAGAACGATCATTATCGGTTTGAATGTACGCATCGGTCACTCTCCGTGCCCAGGATTAACCTTACCTCTACTACTTCACTATACCGGTATGTCCGATGAAATGTTTCACCGGTCGGGCGTAGACAGGGGCGGCGGCTCGGGACCGGAGCCGTCGCGAGGAGGCGGCGGAACGGCCGGACTGATCGGCGGCGTACGGGGCATCGGCGGCGGTGCCGGCGCGGGGACCACTCCGGCAGCCGTACGTTCCTGGAAGCTGATATACTCGCGAAAGCCAAAGCGGGTGAGCACCACGGCGCCCAGCCCCGTGAGAAACGGCCAGACCGTGGCCAGAATAGAAATGACCAGCAGAGTTATCCCAAATCCCTCGGCAACGGAGGAGGCTGACCCCAGCAGGATGGCTACACCCGCCCAAAGGCCCATGTACGCCGCAACCCCCAGAAGCGCCGAAGCCATGTTGCTCAATGACCGCCCGCCCGGATCCGTGGCCCGCAGACGCAAAAACGTTCGACCGCAGGTCATCATGCCCATCCCCAGAGCCACCAGGTAAGCCAGCGGCAGCACGGCCACGATCGGGATACCAATGATGGTGAAGGTCAGCAGTCCGATTATGACCGGAGTAAGAATCAACAGCAGCAGACCGACAAAGAACGACCTGGCCCGGTTGTTTTCGATACAGGTAGTGACTCGACCCAGTTGGCGGGGCGCCAGCGAAACCACCAGAAAAGCGATCAACAGAAAACACAGCGTAAAGCCAAACACCACCCAAATACCATCGGTCACAAACGAATCTGTGACAAAGTGGCTGATATCCAGCGGCGATGTGATAACCTGTTCTCCATAAACAACAGCACCGTCTTTGACA
>JAHIVM010000389.1 GCA_018816665.1 Candidatus Zixiibacteriota bacterium | reverse complement strand
GATGGCTCGTTCTCTGGATCTGCCGGCCACGGTTCACCTGGGCATCGGGACGGATATTGTCAGCCAGCACCCGAATTTCGATGCGGGAGCGGCCGGAACTGCCTCGCACCGCGATTTCCGGATCCTGGCCTCGCTTTGCGCTGACCTTGACAGGGGCGGAGTCCTGGCCAATATTGGCTCTGCCGTTATGTTGCCGGAGGTTTTTCTCAAGGCGCTTACTGTGGCGCGAAACCTGTATCCGGGAGAATCCCGGCTGACAACGGCGAACTTTGATATGATCGAACATTACCGACCCCGGGTGAATATCGTCACCCGACCGACGTTTAACGTCGGCAAGGGCTTCAATTTTATCGGCCACCACGAGTTGATGGTGCCCTTGTTAGCCTGGGGATTGAAATACAGGTTTGAGAACGACTAGGACAGTGGAGAATATGTCATGGCCAAGATAGTCGAGTGTGTTCCCAATTTTTCTGAAGGGCGACGACCTGAAGTTATCGCTGCCATCTGCGACGCCATCAGCGCTGAAGACGGCGTTACGATTCTTGACAAGGAAATGGATGCGTCCCACAATCGGGCGGTCGTGACTTTTGCCTGTGATCCCAAATTGGCGGTGGATGCCGCTTTTCGCGGATACCAGAAGGCGGCCGAGTTGATTGATATGACCAGGCACCAGGGCGGTCACCCGCGCATGGGGGCCTGCGACGTGTGCCCTTTCATTCCGCTCGGCGAGACAACCGAGGAAGAGGCGATCGAACTGGCACAAAAACTGGGCAAGCGCGTCGGCGAAGAACTGGGAATACCTGTGTTTCTGTACGAAAGCGCCGCCAGTACGCCCAGTCGCAGGAACCTGGCCAAGGTTCGTCAGGGACAATATGAGGGCATGATTGAAGCGCTTGGTACGGACAAAAAACGCATTCCGGACTATGGCCCCAACAAAATGAATTTGAAATCGGGTGCCACGGCTATCGGGGTTCGCTTCCCGCTGGTGGCCTACAACGTCTATCTGGGTTCCAACGACCTCGAAGTCGCCCAGAAAATCGCCGACGCAGTCCGATCAATCAAGGGTGGCTATCGCTTCGTCAAAGCAATGGGCATTGAGATCAAAGAACGCAACCAGGTTCAGATCTCGATGAATCTGGTGCACTATGTCAAGACGCCGATTTTCCGCGTATTCGAGACAATCAAGAGTGAGGCGGCCCGCTACGGTATCAATGTGACATCCTCGGAGATTGTCGGTCTGGTTCCCAATCAGGCTATGCTCGACGTGGCCGATTTTTATCTTCGCCTTGAACACTTCTCCCGAGAGCAGGTGCTGGAAGAGAAGCTGGCCGATGCTGCCTCCGGCGGCGGTGCGACCGGCGGCAGCAGTTTTTATGATGATGTGGCCTCATCCTCGCCAGCTCCGGGTGGTGGATCAGTGGCGGCCTCGGCCGGAGCGCTTGGTGCCGCCCTGTCGGCCATGGTGTGCCGTCTGACCGTGGGCAAAAAGGCGTATGCAGCGGTGAAAGATGAGTTGGGTGTGGTGCGGGATCAGGCCGACGCGCTGCTGGCCGATCTGACAAAGCTTATCAATACCGACAAGGCTGCGTTCGACGCCGTTATGGAGGCCTTCAAGCTGCCCAAAGGGAGCGATGAGCTTGATGCCGTCCGCAACGAAGGCATTCAGACTGCGACCAAAACCGCGGCCAACGTCCCGCTTGAAGTCATGCAGAAGTCCCTTGAGGTGCTGAAGCTGGCCCGCATCGTGGCGGAAAAGGGCAACCAGAACTCGATTACCGATGCCGGCGTGGCCGCTCTGATGGCTCGCTCGGCCGTGGAAGGCGCTTCCTACAACGTGCGGATCAACCTTACTTCGATAGATGACAAGGAGTTCGTGGCCAAACTCGCCCGGGACGAGGCCGCCGTCAGGCAGGCCGCCGACACGCTCGCAGCCGATATCAAGAAGCTCGTTGAAGCCGCTCTCTAGGATTGCGTGTGACCATAGATTTGCACATGCACACCAATGCCTCCGATGGTCTGCTTACCGCCCGAGAGCTGCTGGTTCTCGTACGGGAAGCCCGGTTGCTCGCCTTTTCGATTACGGACCATGATACCCTCGAAGGGTATCGGGCGGCCCTGAAATTGTTGGAACCGGATGATCCTGAGCTGATTTCGGGTGTAGAATTATCGGTACAGGCGGGGGAAGACGATATGCACATGCTTGCGTATCTCTTTGATCCCGATAATGCCGACTTTAACGCGGCGCTCACGGAATTCCTGGAAGCCCGGAACCGACGAGGACGAAGGATAGTTGAGAAACTCAGGGACATGGGACTCAGTGTACCGTTCTCGGCGGTCGAGCAGGAGGCCGGCAATTCGGCGATGGGACGTCCCCACATT
>JAHIVM010000388.1 GCA_018816665.1 Candidatus Zixiibacteriota bacterium | reverse complement strand
CCAATCGTGAGACCTGCCCTGCGAGACTTTATGACCCGCCACGCCGTGGACGCGCAGGCAGCCTGATGGCGGGATTGCGCAGACCGGGTGTGTTGCCCGTCCCCCCCAATTTCCCCTTTCCGTCGCCACGTCCAAATCCCTATACTTAGGCATGAGCTTCTTCACCCGGCAACCGTCCGAGGCCGACCAGACCGACCGTCGCCAACGCATGATCAAAACACAACTCGAAAAGCGCGACATCACCGATCCGCTCGTCCTCAAAGCCCTGGGCACAGTCCCCCGACATCGCTTTGTCCTTGAGTCCGATCTCGATATCGCCTACGGCGACCATCCCATCTCCATCGGCTGCGGTCAGACCATCTCCCAACCGTACATAGTCGCCTCCATGACCCAGCACCTTGAACTGAACGAGTCATCCCGGGTCCTCGAGATCGGCACCGGCTGCGGCTACCAGACCGCCGTCCTGGCGGAAATCTGCGCCCATGTCTACACGATTGAATACATCCCGGAGTTGTCGCGGGAAGCCGAGGCAAGACTCAAAGACCTTGGCTATAGGAATGTCACTGCGATGGTCGGCGACGGTTCCCTGGGGTGGGCCGAGTATGCGCCGTTCGACGGCATCATCGTGACAGCCGCCGCCCCGAAAATACCACCGACCCTGGAGACACAGTTGGCGGCCAATGGTAAGATGCTAATACCTATTACGTTAAGCGGTGGATCGCAAGTATTGGTTGATGCCAGACGGACAAGTGAAGGGTTGGAAAAGAAAAGACTGTACAGCGTCCGATTCGTGCCGATGCTGGGCGTAATCGACAAACTTTGAGCAGCGATCAAAGCGTGGGTTCCGTCGCCCGGTCAACACTGTCCAGATGCTCCAGCACATGCAGCAGTTCCACCCGAACCGGGTCCGGCAGGGCGTGACCTATCCCTTCGTATTCGTTCACACGCACCTCGGCGCCATGCCTCTGCAGTATCTCGACCAGCGCCGGAACGCGTTCCGCTATTCGTTCTTCCAGTGAGCCGTAGCCGATATACACGCGCAGGTGACCGATGTCGGGAAGGTCCCGGGGGACGGTTTCAATGTCAACCGGCGCACCCAGCAGGGCAACCCCGCGGAAGACAAACGGGAAGTGGATCGCCATGTCCCACGCAAGCATGCCGCCGGCGGAAAACCCGGCCAGGAATACCCGTCGCGACGCCACCGGTACCGATTGGCTGATCATATTCATAGTGGCCTGCACGACTCCCACCGCGTTTTCGCCCCATCCATATCCGAAACCATTGGCGACCGACTCCTCCCCCTGCGGCGTCACCAGGATCATCCCCAGCGAATCGGTCACCGGTTTCCATAGATCGTGAAACGCCGCCGCCCGGGAACCATGCCCGTGCAGGGCGATGACCAGCGGCCATTGCTTTTCGGGGGTGTAGCCCGGTGGGACGGAATACATGACCGTCACCGCAACCGGGGAGCCGTCGACACCCGTAAAGGAGATCTGCCCTGTTTCGGTGGTGCCGGGTTCAATCGACGGATACTTTGTGCCGCAGCCGACCAGAGTCAACAGGCACAGCACAACTATCAAAATCCGCACCGTCATATCATCCCACCCACCGGCACAGGAGGGCGGTCAGGTAGGCCGCCGGGTTGCCTATAGCATAGCCCAGCAGGGCCATCAACACCGAGACCGGTACCAGGGCGGGTTTGTGAAAGGCCGCCACAATAGGCGCCGAGGCCGCCCCGCCGATATTGGCCGCCGAGGCAATCGCCGCGGTGTGGACATCGACTTTGAACAATCGCGCCGCCAGCAGCAAAAATCCGCCGTGAATGAAGATCCAGATATAGGCCCCCAGCAGGAACAAAAACACGGAAGCATCGAGATTGCTCAGGTCCGCCTTGGCCCCCATTCGGGCCACAAACAAATACACCAGCGCCATGGAAAAGGCGTGCGACCCCGGAATCTTGCTGGCCCCGGTAAACGACAATGCTACGCCGAGTACCGTCACCATGAGGATCTTATATGTCGAGGCCGAAACAATAACCTGCCCGCTGGAAGTCGAGATGGGGTCCAGATTGGCCGAAATCAGTTTCGCCACGGCCGTAACGGCGAACCCGATGAAGATCAGGTACAGGAAGTGCCGCATCTCCATCTTGCCCTTATCTACAATCAATTCCCGGGCGGCGGCTTCCAGAGTCTCCAGTCGTTTCGATGACACTTTCGTGAATTTGTGAAACCAGCCGGCGAGGTTTTTGGACCCCAGCATGATCGGCAGCCAGATCAGATACACAGCGTTATCCGCAATCACCGCATACCCATACTCCAGCGAGCTTTCATCCAGGTTGACCATCTGTCCTACGGCCAGCATGTTGCCGGTGCCGCCGATCCAGCTTCCCGCCAGTGCGCCGAATCCCTTCCAGGCCTCGGGGCCAAGCCCGCCTGATACGATAGCGTAGGCAATCGGCGCCCCTACCATCACGCCTACCGTACCCATAAGCATGACAAACACGCCCTTGCCCATCACCCGCACGGTGGCCAGCAGATCAACATTGAGAAGCATAATCGCCAGGAACATCGGCAGGATATTGTCGCCCATGAAGTCGTACGCGGGGGAACTCGACGGAATAATCCCGGTATTTGACAGGGCCACCGGAATCAGGTAGATGAATAACAGCGGCGGGATGAAATTGAAAAGTTTCCAACCGGTCTTTTTCTCGACATAGAAGGCGGCCGAACAAACCGCTGCCAGGACAGCCAGGATACCGGCCGGGGATGTAACAAGCGTTTCGTGCATGGGGCCTCAACGGTGTTAGGGTTGCCGTGAGTCTCATGGTAGGAAACTGAAGCCGTGAAGACAATCTCAAAATCCGCCCCCTCTCTTCTCCTCGGGGCAAATCCGTTGTATATTGAGGTATGTCCGAATCGATTCGCCTCAAGGAACCCTACCTTCTTGCCCGTTGCTGCACTCCCGGGACCGATCAACCCATCACGGGCTACTACAGCTATGATAATACTATCAAAGTCCACCGGACGGGTTGCCCGAATCTGAACACGACCGACCAGGAGCGGCTGATAGCCCTGGTCTGGGAAGACATTCTTGCGGGCGAGGTGTTCTCCCCCGGCGATGACTACGCTACCCTCGATGACACAGACTTTGCTATTCTCAAGCTTCACCGGGACTACGGCATAGACTACTCCCTCAAAGTCGCCCGGATGTTGAATCTGGACAAAGAGGATACCTTCGCCCGCCACCGCAAACTCCGCGATCTGGGGCTCCTGGAACGGGTTGAGCCGCTGATAGTGCGCTATCGCAAGGGAATTGTGGACAACAAGTGGATCAAACACCGCAATCACACCTACTATGACCTCACTGACCGAGGATCGGCCTATTTGGACCATTTTCTGAAATCCTGAGCAGCATCCGGTTTGCTCCGGGAACCTATTGATTTCCCGGCTGTTTTTCACTATTGATGATATAGGACAGAGAATTCGCACTGGGAGCTTGCTACCCTCTCACTTTCGTAACTCCCGCGCAACTTGAATACGAAAATAAACGTAAGTGCTTTGTATGCTTCATATTTGGAAGGAGAAGGCATGAGATTCCGCACGTACGCCCTGCTTATTGCAGTGCTCTGTGGCCTGTTTCTGATCCCGGCCTCATCACAGGCCGTGCGCGACCATTCGCAGCGCAGTCACGAAAAGAAATCGTCCAAGGGCAAAACGAAGACCGACAAACCAAACGGCAAGGAAAAGTCGTTCGAGAGCCTCATCGAGGACAAAGTGGTAATCGAGGGGCTTTTCACGTTTTACCTGGATACGGTCGACAACAGCATGCTCATGGCCATCACGCCGGAGCAGTTCGGCCCCATCTTCCTGTGCGGTGAAAGCCGTACCCAGGCCGAGGGAAATTTCTTTGACAACGGCTCCATGCGCCGCACATTCCCCTTTTATTTCAAGCAGGTTGGCAAGCAGATCATGTTGCTTGAAAAGAACCTGCGCATTCGCGCCGATTCCGGCCTGGCGATTCACGATGCGGTCGCATCCGGAATCTCGGACTTCCTGGTGGCGTCCACGGAAGTGAAGTCCACGCCACATGATTCAACCAAAGCGATCCTGGTTGACGCCGGTGACATCTTCATTCAGGATGCCGGGAATATCGGTTACTTCCTGGGGACACAGGCTCGCACCGGCCTTCGCCTGGACAAGAAAAACTCGTACTTCGGCGAAGTGAAATCCTTCCCGGAAAACTCCGAGATTTCTGTACGCCTGCTGTATTCAACGAACAATCCGCAGAGCGGAACCACCATGCAGAACCCGTACAGCTTTTTCCATACGTATCACTATTCCCTTTCGACTCTGCCGGAAACGGACTTTGTCCCCCGACTGGCCGACGATCGTGTGGGATACTTCCAGACCGTCTACCAGGACTACAGTGAACTGGACACGCCCTCGCCGTACGTGCGCTATATCGATCGCTGGCATCTGAAAAAGAAAAATCCCGACGCCCGCATTTCCGAGCCGGTCGAACCGATCGTATACTGGGTCGACAAACGCACGCCGCTGGAATACCGCGATGCGGTTGCTGAGGGAATCGAGTTCTGGAACGAGGCCTTCGAACGGATCGGTTTCCGCAACGCCGTGATCGCCAAACAGATGCCCGATACGGCCACCTGGGATCCGGCCGACGTGCGTTATAACACGGTACAGTGGATGGTCCAGCCGGGTGGCGGCTATGCGGTCGGCCCGCACCGCTCCAACCCGTTCACCGGCCAGATCTACGATGCCGACATCCGTGTCTCCGCCGATTTCATCCGCTACATGTTCAACTTCGCCGAAAACTGGATTCGGCCGCTGTCTTTCGATGGTCTCACTCCCGAGGGCGACGATCCCTTTGAGGCCCCGGAACGCCCGCAGCTTGAAGAAAACGGTCATATGTTCCACCAGTGCCGGTATGCCGAGGAATCGTGTCGCGATGCGGCCTTTGCGATGGCCTACCTGAACACCATGGTGGGCGATCTGGCCGACAAGGACTCCCTGACCAAAGAGTATGTCCATGCCTACATTGTCGAACTGGTAGCTCACGAGGTGGGGCACACACTCGGTCTTCGCCATAACTTCAAGGCGTCGTCGATTTACACGCTCGAACAGATGTCCGACCGTGACTTCACACGCCGTTACGGTACCACCGGCTCCATCATGGACTACGCCGCTGCCAACCTGGCCCCGCCGGGTATGCCGCAGGGCGAATTTTATGCCTCGGTCCCCGGTACCTACGACAACTGGGCTATCGAGTACGGCTACACCGAAACCGGTGCCGCGACTCCCGAGGAAGATCTTGAGACACTGAACCAGATTGCGTCGCGTGGTTCGGAGCCGGCCCTCGCCTACGCCACGGACGAGGACAATTTTGGCGGCACCATGAAGGGTATCGATCCGTACGTCAACACCCACGATCTCGGAGCCGACCCGCTGGAGTTCTGCAAGGTGCAGGTTGCCCTGACCCAGGAGCTCTGGACCGATGCCATCAAAGATTTTGAGAAACCGGGCAATCGCTGGCAACAAGTCCGGGATGCCTTTCAGACCGGGTGGCGCTCTTATAGCAATGTGGGCCGGCTGGTACCGAAGTTTGTCGGTGGCATCGATCATCGCCGCAGTCATATCGGTGATCCCAACGCCCGCGTACCGTTTGAGCCTATCTCAGCTCGCAAACAGCGCGAAGCAGTCGCCTATCTCAAAGATGTGCTGTTCGCCGCCAACGCTTTTGATATCCCCGCCGACCTGCTGAATAAGCTGCAGTCGGAGGATCTTGAGGACTTCGCTTTTTCGGCCTACTCTCGTTCGCAGGTGGACTATCCCCTGCACGAGGTCGTGCTTGCCGTCCAGAATCGCGCCCTCAACAATCTGTACAGCCCCTACGTCCTGGGCCGTCTGGTCAACAATGTCGAGCGGCTGAAACCCGGCGAGGAAGCATACACCATGTACGACCTCTTCACCGAGGTCCGTCGCTCCATCTGGGGTGAGATCGTGGCCCCGAACAATGTCAACAGCTTCCGCCGTCAGCTGCAGCTGTCTCATCTGAATCGCCTGATCGCGATTTACCTGAGCAGTTCCCGTTCCTTCCCGGCCGATGCTCGCACGCTGGCCGCCAACGATCTCGATGCACTGCTGAGCGCCGCCAAAACGGCGTCGGCCTCAACCCGTATCGATGATCTCAGCAGGGCTCACTTCAAGGAAGTCGCCCGCCAGATTGAGGCTGCCCAGAGTGCCCAGCGCACTTTTACCGGCCGATAGTTGATGAGGGATTGACGTACCCGACCGGGTGCGTATATTCAAGGCCGGGCCATTGAGGCCCGGCCTTTTTTTACAAGGAGAGCAGTGCCGTGAACGATGTCCTGACCTTCCTCAACAGCCATGCGTCGGTACGCGCGTTTGAGAATCGCGATATCTCACCCGACGATGAGCAGACGATCCTCGCGACCGCCGAACGTTCGCCGACTTCATCTAACCTGCATGCCTACTCTATCATTTCGATACGCGATCAGGAAAAGAAACAACAACTCGCGGAGTGGTCGGGCAACCAGGCGCATGTGGCCGCCTGTCCCTTGTTCCTGGTGTTCTGCGCCGACCTGTACCGCCTCAGCCTGCTCACCGCGGAACGCGGCTACGATTTCTGTGGCGAATACACGGAAGCGTTCATTGTCGCGACGGTCGACGCAGCTCTTGCGGCGGGGCGGGCGCTTCAGGCGGCTCAGGCTCTGGATATGGGCGGTGTGATGGTGGGTGGCATCCGCAACAATCCGTCGAAGGTGTCCGATCTCCTCAAGCTGCCCGAGATGGTGTATCCGGTAATGGGCATGTCACTGGGGTACCCCGTTGCGGCACCTAAGGTTAAGCCTCGCCTGCCACTGCCGGGCCTGGCCTTTGCCGAGACCTACCAGATTGACCAAATCGCCCCGGCCGTGGCCGAGTATGATCGAATAATCGATGATGTGGGCCATTTGCGTCATCGGGAGGTCGAAAAAGACCGGTACCCGGACTATAGCGGTCCCTATTCCTGGTCGGAACACAGCGCTCGCCGGATGGCCAGCAACTCCCCTAACACCTTGCGCCCCCATATGTTGGAGTATCTTCGGGAGCGCGGCTTGCTGAGGCGCTGACCGGACCAAGAAAGTGTCGGCCTTCATCCAATTTTAACAACGAGAGTCCTTGACAGATTCGTACTACCTCTATATATAGTAAGCGTACAGGAATACTTCGATTTACTAGCCCAATCGGGGAGATAATCACGTGATTTTGAATAGCTCAGGCAGGCTTACCTGTCGAAATCTGTTTACTTGCGGCCTCGTTCTAACCGCCCTCATGCTTGTCGGCGGTGCCGCTCAGGCTCAGACCGAATGCGCCATCACCATATCCAACATCACCAATGCTGATGGAACCACTCAGCTCATGGCTGGAAAGGCTCACATTGTAACACTGCACGGAACATCGTATTGTTCCCCGTCCGGTACGTACAACACCACTAACGGATTCAGAGTATACACACCCGACGGTGCCAACTTTGGTCCGGTGCAGGGCGGCGCTCTTCCGGCGTGGGATGACATGGGCTGGACGACCAAGTTCATCAATCACTTTGAGTGGAATGGTTCGGCCTTCGTTCCGGCAGCTGCCGGCACCACCGGTCCTGCTGTCGGTGCCGATGTT
>JAHIVM010000387.1 GCA_018816665.1 Candidatus Zixiibacteriota bacterium | reverse complement strand
CTATTTCAACATCGCCGCCCACTTCCTTGCGGCAGATTTCAATAACATCCTTGATAACATCGTTGAGCGGGATCACCCGATCCTGCAGGAGCGGCGCGAAGGTCACACAGCGGGGACCGTCGGGGCCGATCCCCGGGACCATGCGATCGTCCTGGGGTCGATAGGTGGACGCCACTAGCGCCAGGGAGCCGTCGGCCTCCGCCTCCTGCAGGCTGTTGTGGCACAGGTATTCGTTTTCCCGGATCGGATCGTGGTCGGTTGGTTGGGCCATATTCACCGCCCAGAATCCGGTCTGGGTGAGTTTCAGCAATTCTGAGGCAGAGGCTACGGGTGGTGAAATGCGGGGGAGAGCGGGCGAATAGCTCCAGGTGATACTGCCGTCGACAATCGTTTTCCCGAGACCCAGGGCGAGGTTGACCACCCCCTGTTCGGCCACTGCCCGTCCGACCGGATAGAAGTTGTGGGAGCGAGCCACCCCCGAGACATGGGGATAGAATCGATCTCCGGCGCGATGGCCGACGACTTCCTGGATTATCACCGCCATGCGTTCATCGGTGTGGGTGCGGCCGATGCGCTGCAGGTATTCGCGGGCGCCGGCCAGCCAGGTGGAGGCGTACACAAACTTGATGGCCTCGACCAGTTTCCGGAATCGCTCATCCTGATCGAACTGGTTGTTGGGGATCATCTTGGTAGCATACACGCCGGCCAGTGGTTCCTGGAGGGAATCCTCGAAGCGACTGGAAGACCGGATGGCCAGGGGGGTGTGCACGGAGGCGATCAGCCCCCGAAGGTCACCGACAATCTCGGCCGGCAGCTCGCCTTCCTGGAAAGCCAGGGCGATGTTGTCATCGGAAAGGTGTTCGATATCGAGAGTGTTAAACTTGTTCAGGGTTATGAATCGTTCGAAAATGTCCGAGGTGATGACAGTCATGCGGGGGATGCCAACCGTGATATTGCCGGTGAGGGTCTCAGCATAGCGGGCGATCACTTCCTTGATGAAGGTGAGGCCGGAGGCTTTGCCACCCAGGGTGCCGTCGCCGATACGGCTGACCACAAGATCCGAACCGAAAAAGTCTCGATCGAAACGAGGGACATCTCTGGTAGCTACGACGATTTGCTTCTGGTTCATTGATGCCCTTATCGCTGATCCCGGGTCGGAGTGTTCGGGACTCCGGTTCACGTTGCGCTATACCCAGCCGCGTTCGCTGCAGGCCTGGGCAACCCGGGAGATGCCAATACTGAGCGCCACATCGCGCATGCTTTGATCCTGGCGTACCGCAGCTTCGCTGACTTCGCGAAACGTCCGTGTCATTCGGTAGTCAAGTTTGCCCAGAACCTCGTCCCGGGCCCAGTAATAGTTGCTGTCGCTTTGAACCTGCTCGAAATAACTGCTGATAATACCACCGCTGTTGGCCACGAAATCGGGGATGAGCAGAATGTCTTTCTTTTCAATGACCTGGTCGGCATCGGGGGTGATCGGGCAGTTGGCGCCCTCGACAATGACGCTCACGCGATCGCTCAGGTGGTTGATATTGCCGCCATCAATCTGGTATTCAAGGGCCGCGGGGATCATGATGTCCACCGGTTCCTTCAGCCAGGCGTCATCCTCGAGAATCTCGTATCCGAGATCCCGGGCGCGGTTTTTGTCGATGCTGCCGAAGGAATCCGAAATGCCCTGAAGTTCGGCAAAGTCGATTCCGGTTTTGCGGCGGAAGGTGTGGGGGCGTTGATCCTGTTTGTCGAGACAGGCAATGCACATGACGGTGCCGCCCAGCTCGGTATAGAGACTGATGGCATGGCGGGCGACGCTTCCAAACCCCTGGACGCTGGCGGTGGTGCTTTTGATATTCTTGTCAAGAATTCGGAGTGCCTCGCGCAGCATGTAGATCATGCCGTATCCGGTGGCCTCGAGCCGTCCGAGCGATCCGCCCAGATGGACTGGTTTGCCGGTGATAAAACCGGGGGCGTGGCGGTGATTGATGGTCTCGAATTCGTCGAGCATCCAGAGCATGTGACGGGGATTGGTCATGACATCCGGCTCGGGGACATCGATGGACGGCCCGGCGTTCTGCGACATTTGTCTGACCCAGCCGCGGCAGATTTTCTCCTGCATATCCTGGGTGATGGTATGGGGATCGCACACGACTCCGCCCATGGCGCCGCCCAGGGGAATGTCAACAATGGCACATTTCCAGGTATTCCACATGGCCAGGGCCCTGACGCCGTCGAGCGTCTCCTGCGGATGGAACCGGATGCCGCCCTTGCACGGTCCACGGGCGTCGTTGTGCTGCACCCGGAACCCCCGGAACACGTGGCTGCCGTTGTTTTCGGTCTTAACCGGGATCAGGAAACTGTGTTCTCTCAGGGGATAGCGCAACAGCTCCCGGAGTACGGTGTCAAGCGAGAGGTTTGCGGCGATACGATCGAACTGGTTTTGAGCCAATTGGAAAGGATTTGAGGCAGTTTCGGTCATGTCGAAACATCTCCCTTGGTTTGCTCGGATCGATACTCCGACGTGTCACGGGGACATATCTGGGCCATTGAAGGATAGAGAGTTCAACCGATTTTGTCAAGGTGAGGAGGTGCGGGAAATCCTTGAGGATAAGCGCGATGCGGGCTATATTGGGGTCACTGGACCGATACCGGAGGGAAGTCAGGTGCGCTCACTCGGAACTCAGCCAACCATACTATCAGAAATACGAGTCATCGTGGCCGATGAACGCAAGTTGTTTCGCCAGGGTTTGCTGGCCCTGTTTACGACCGAGCGCGGTATTCTGGTGGTGGGGGATGCGGCTGACGGTGCCGAGGCGGTGAATCTGGTGCTGACTCAGAATATCGATGTGCTCGTGCTGGATATGGACCTGCCGATTCTCGACGGGTTGGCGGTGGCAGAACGGATCCGCCGGATGAGTGATCCGCCGGAACTCGTGTTTCTGGCCGGTCGTCACAATGAAACGATGATGCGTGAGGCCTTTTTGCTGGGGGCCAGGGCGTATCTGCTGAAGAGCTGTGATTTCAAGGAACTCGTATTTGCCATTCGCAAGGTCGCCTCGGGTGATTACTATCTGTCAGGTCCGGCGGGCCATGAGGTGATGCTCGACTATGTGAATCCGGGCGTATCGTCACCGGAAGACGGCGGCCCGTTGACTCGTCGCGAAAAAGAGATGTGTCGATTATTGTCAGACGGGTTTTCTACGAAAGAGGCGGCCGAGCGGCTGGGAATCAGCCCCAAAACAGCCGAAACGCACCGGGCCACAATCATGCGGAAGCTTCGGGCGCGCAATGTGACCGACCTGGTGAAGTACTCGCTCCGCAACGGGCTGATCAAACTCTAGATTATCCTCATTCTGAATACAGGATAATCCTCTTGTAATTACAGTATAGTATCTCTCAGCCTACCACTTATCCCGTATTGCGTCAGTTTCTTACTTTGTTTTCTTGAAAGGCAGAGTAAGTAGACACCGGTATCGTCCATAGCGTGCGAAGCCGGTAAGCCAGACGTCTCTACATGTTAATCAACAAGCACTTTTGTTCTGATATAATTGGACTAATATCGCAACCGACTTTGGTAGTGCGCGAAAGGAGACAGCGTCATGTCTGACTATTCCGATCAGTTTATGGCGGCAGTGCGGGCCAAAAACCCGGCGGAGCCGGAGTTTCATCAGGCCGTACAAGAAGTAGTAGAATCGGTGGGTCTGGTACTGGGTAAGCACCCGGAGTATCGCAAAGCCAAGATTATGGAGCGAATCGCTGAGCCGGAGCGCGTCATTATGTTCCGGGTACCGTGGATGGATGATCAGGGTGAAACTCATGTCAACCGCGGTTTCCGCATTGAAATGAACAGCGCGATCGGCCCGTATAAGGGCGGTTTGCGTTTCCATCCCTCGGTCAACCTGGGCATTCTGAAGTTTCTTGCTTTTGAGCAGGTCTTCAAGAACAGTCTCACCACGCTGCCCATGGGGGGTGGTAAAGGTGGCACCGATTTCGATCCCAAGGGAAAGAGCGACGATGAAGTCATGCGTTTCTGCCAGTCTTTCATGATGGAACTGTACCGTCACATCGGTCCGAACACCGATGTCCCGGCTGGTGACATAGGTGTTGGTGGTCGTGAAATCGGTTTCCTGTTTGGCACGTACAAGAAGATCCGCAACGAGTTCACCGGGGTGTTGACCGGTAAGGGACTTAACTGGGGTGGCTCATTGATTCGTCCGGAAGCCACCGGCTACGGCGCGGTGTATTTTGCGGCCGAGATGCTGGCCACTCGGGGCGAGACGCTGGAAGGCAAGACCTGTCTGGTGTCCGGTTCCGGTAACGTCGCCCAGTACACGGTCGAGAAGATTCTTGATCTGGGTGGCAAGAGTGTGACGCTGTCCGATTCGGGTGGATACATTTATGATCCCTCCGGTATTGATCGGGACAAGCTGGCCTATGTCATGGACCTGAAGAACCTTCGTCGCGGCCGCATTCAGGAGTACGCTCAGAAGTTCTCCGAAGCAACCTACACGCCGGTTGATCCGCTTTCAGAAGAGAATCCGCTGTGGAACCACAAGGCTGACTGTGCGTTCCCGTCGGCGACCCAGAACGAAATCCGGGCCAAAGACGCCCAGAATCTGTTGAACAACGGTGTGTATGTCGTGTCGGAGGGCGCGAATATGCCAACCGTCCCGGGTGGTGTAGATCTCTTCGTACAGGAAGGTATCCTGTACGGTCCGGGCAAGGCTGCCAACGCCGGTGGCGTGGCGGTAAGTGGTCTGGAAATGTCGCAGAACAGTATGCGATATGCCTGGTCACGCGAAGAAGTTGACAAAAAACTCCACGGCATAATGAAGAGCATTCATCGGGCCTGCGTTGAGGCTGCCGAGACTTATGGTTCCAAGGGCAATTATGTCAATGGCGCCAACATAGCCGGCTTCATCAAAGTTGCGGATGCCATGATGGACCAGGGAATTTTCGGGTAAACCCCTGGAGTTGGTACATCCCCGTACCGACGTCTCTCGCCGATCTCCAGGGTGGGGCGGCAAGACCGTCCCACCCTTTTCGTTGCCTGCGTATAACCAATATGGACGTGGACTTTGGCAGGCCCGACCGATATTTTAGAATCGGAGTGGGGAAGGCTCGCCCGACGGGCCCCGGAAGCAATGGAGTCAGCCCAAATGCCGGACAAAGCATTGCCTGACAGCAAGCTATCACATCTCAGTCAGTATGTGGAATTTCACGAACTGATGCGCTATCGTATTCGTGACATTCTTCTCGTTTCGAGTCTGTATGACGCTTTCCTGCTCAGTGAAGAGGGCGGTTTGTACGAGAAGCTGCTCAATGAGTACGTCGGGCTGAATCTTTCGCACACGCCGGGCATTAAGCGGGTGTCATCAGCTGATGCCGCCCTGGACATGCTGTCGGAGCAACATCGTTTTGACCTGATAATCGTCACCCCCCATCTGGGCGGGCAGCAGGCGCTCGACTTCGCCGGCCGGTTG
>JAHIVM010000386.1 GCA_018816665.1 Candidatus Zixiibacteriota bacterium | reverse complement strand
ATTAACATGTTACGAGTACGTTACGCGACCCATCCAGACCGGACCTCTCAGCCCGGCCATCCATCCATCTGAAAACATTTGCATACTCTGAGTCAGGGTCTGACCGCCTTGCAGTCATTGAGCGTCAATACCGACTCAGATCCGTGGTCAGATCCCGCGAAACCTGGTTGACCGAGGCTTCGACAGCGTGCAGCCGATCCTCATAGTCCTCCCGGGTTCCATTGGGGTAAAACACCGCGCTGCACATCTCGTAATACATTTCCCGCTGCTTGGTGAACAGCTCCAGAGTACGAGTATCAAAACGCTCCGTGAGCCGAATTTGATCCAGGCCATACTCCAGAATGTCATCGTAGGAGTCCAGCACCGGTCGGTCACGCTCGACCATCTTGTCCACCCACTGGCGCACCGTGGCGCCGGATAGCGGGCTGCCGGACTGCACCTCGCGATTCTGCCACTCATCGGCAACGATGTACCCGAAATCAATGAAGCGCGCGGAGATCGAATCAGTGAATTGCTTGACCATGCGAGCTTTCATGATCGGCGAGGCACTGTTGAGCTGATTCGCAAACTCCGAGCGGAGTCCTTTCCCCCGCTCGGAAGAGTGCTGCTTTTGTTCTTCGACGGTCGGCGGACCGGTCTGGATGTTAATCGATGAACACCCTGCGGTCGCCAACAGCAAAGCAATAACCGTCAGTAATCTCACCACACCTCCCCGTCAGCGCTCGGTCAGACTATGCCCTGGCATGTTCCGGTTCGCACACGGCCAGCTCGCACATGAAGTGACGAAGGAACTGCGGCTCGCGCGTGATATGGTAGCCCTTGATTTCGTCCTTGCGGTTGGTGATACGCTGAGCGACATCCGCAATATAGTCCATATGCGAATTCGTATACACCCGTCGCGGCAGGGCCATCCGCACCAGTTCCTTCGGCGCCAGAATCTTCTCTCCGGTTTCGGGATTTACACCGCCAAACATGACGCTGCCGATTTCGACCGTGCGAATGCCGCCCTCGACATAAAACTCCACCGACAACCCCTGTCCCGGGAACTGCTCCGCCGGGATATGCGGCAGATAGCGACCGGCATCCACGAAGATCGCGTGACCGCCGGTTGGCTCGATAATCGGCATACCGGCATCGATCAAACGATGTCCCAGGTACGCCACCTGTTCTATGCGGTAATCCTGGTAGTCGAATTCCATAACCTCTTCAAGTCCCACCGCCAGAACCTCCATGTCGCGTCCGGCGAGACCGCCGTATGTCGGGAAGCCCTCGATAAGAATCAGCAACTCGGCCAGACGGTCGTACAGGTCTCTGTCGTTGAGCGCGATGAAACCGCCCATATTCGCCAGACCGTCTTTTTTGGCCGACATCATGACGCCGTCGCAGTAGGAGAACATCTCCTGTGAAATCTCGCGGATTGATTTGTTGCCGTATCCGGCCTCATCGCGCTTGATGAAATAGGCGTTCTCGGCAAAGCGGGCGCAGTCGAAGTAAAACATCAGACCGTGGCGCTTGCAGATCTCGGAGACCTCGCGAATGTTACTCATCGACACCGGCTGACCGCCGGCGGAGTTGTTGGTGATCGTAACGATCACCATCGCAATGTTCTCGGTCCCCTTTTCCTTGATGAACCCCTCCAGAGCTACCGTGTCCATGTTGCCCTTGAACGGCAGGGCCTCGACCGAGGCACTGTCGGCGCACGGCAGGTCAATCGGCACGCCCCCCTTGTGCAGGCAGTTGCCGCGGGTGGTATCAAAATGCGTATTGTTGGGAATGTACTGGCCGTGTTTCAGGATCGTGCTGAACATCAGGTTCTCGGCCACCCGGCCCTGGTGACAGGGGATCACATATTTCTTGCCGAAAATGTCCTTGATGGTCTTTTCGAACTTGCGGAACGATCGCGCTCCGGCATAGGACTCATCGCCCAGCATGAGAGCCGCCCATTGACGGTTGGACATGGCCGAGGTACCGGAATCGGTGAGCAGATCGATATAGATTTCTTCCGCATCGAGGCGGAACAGATTGTACTTGGCGGCGGCCATGCGCTGTTCGCGTTCATGGCGGCTGAGCAGCTTGATGGATTCGACCGCCTTAATGCGAAACGGTTCGGCGGGCTGTTGATATCTTTTCACAGTGTCTCCTTTTCGAGTTAGCAGAGTTGGCGTGCAACCATTCGAAAAGGAGGTTTAGGTGGCGGCTTTGACCTTTCGACGGCGATATTCAAGGGTCAGGTGATTCAGATATTCACGCGTCTTCAACATGGGATAATACTACGCCCTTTTCAGTTCGAAATCAACGACAATCCGGCCGGTCAGCAGCTTGCGATAGTTATACACCTCGGGCGAGGCATAATTCACCAAATACGGATAGTCTTCGAATTTGTCGATTATCCCCAACTGTTTCAGTACATGAACGCAAATCGGGCCCAGCGCGCGGGCACCGCCGGTGCCGTCGGCGAT
>JAHIVM010000385.1 GCA_018816665.1 Candidatus Zixiibacteriota bacterium | reverse complement strand
CAAGGGGCTGTTTTTTCCGGTGGTGGTGACGCTGGCCAACGATGACCGAACGTTGCGCGACGGCATGACGGGCTATGCGAAAATCGAGACCGGGGAGGCCTCGTTGGCCTCGCAGGGGCTGAGGAAACTGCTTTCCATGCTGCGGGTCGAGTTTTGGTCGTGGTGGTAGGACTGTGTGACGGTGTTTTGGTCCCTTCTGAATCTGCCTAACTCTCCTGAAGACAACAACAACGAGGCCGTATCTACCGGTTGCGGATGAAGGGTGTCTGGTCCCGGCGGCTGCTGTGTGGATGGAAAAGTTTTCCGAGTGATTGGTGTGTGAGTGAGGGTTCACACGCCGGATCATGGATATCCTAGATAAATCTTCTTGACGAGTCCCCATTTTCTTGTATCTTAGATTAAGGTCTCTACGTAGACCATACGTACGGACCTTGCAGAGTCCTTAGGTATTGGTACTCCCGCATGGAGGAGTATCGAACCATAAACAACTTAAGGAGGTGAGTGAATGGACTACAAACTGACGATTGAAGTTCTTGAAGCTCGTATTGCACCCGGCATGAGCATGGGTGGACAGTAAAAGAACGTTCTAAAACGTATGAGGAGGGGCAGGTTATCCAACCTGCCCCTTTTCTTTTTTGGGCGCCAGCAGTCTGCTGAGCGCTCTTATTTCGCCGGCCAGGAATTGAATGTTGCGACGTCCCTGGAATCTGGCGCGCTCGCTATCACTGTCTAGATTTCCCGCCAGACGCTTAAACAACTCCAGAGCTTTGCGATAATTGGCAAAAGCGCTCTCCGTGTCGCCTTGCAGGTTGAATATGCGCCCCCTCAGCATAGTGGTCACACCCAGCTCCGGCACCAGTCCGCTTTCCTTTGCGGACAATTCCGCGCGATTGACAAAGGATGCGGCCTGTTCGAGATCACCCTGCTCGATCAGTACCTCGGCCGCGAGGTTGGCCATCCACGGCACCTGTATGTCGCCCGACAGGCTCAGCGGTGCAAACAGGTCATCGCCGGCAAACGCCCGTGCCTCATCAGACCGACCCTGCTCAAGCAGGTACTCCATCCGACCGAACGTCACCAGCAGCTTTTCACGAGTGAGCTGGAGATCGTTGATAACCGTGCGTGCCTGTTCGAGGTACGCCTGGTCACCGGATATCCTGACCAGCAACAGCAGGCAATCCAGTTCGCTTTCGGCGTTTTGTTTTTCTCTGGCTTTCTCGAGAGCGTCGATGATTCCTCGCTGGGCAGCCTCAATGTCTCCTGAGTGATATCGCAGACCTGCTTCCTGGATGCTGACGACCAGCTCGAGACTGGCATCGTCGATCGATTCCAGAATGGCCCGACACTTGATGAGCGACTGCTGGGCCTGAGAGTATTCACCCATCCGTTTTAGAACCGTTGCGGTCGAGGCATGGAAGGCCGCCAGGTGGGCTTTGCTGTTCAGGCTCCGGGCCAGGTCCATGCCCTCGCGAAACAACTCAATGGCTTCACGAAGACGACCGGCACTGATCATGGTGGCCGACAGATTCTCGAAGTTGTACAGGACTTCCTTCTTGCTGCCGATGCGACGGTTGATGCTTAACGACTCAGACAGCGCGTCGGCGGCCCGATCCGGCCGTCCGGCCAGATGGTAGGCATATCCCAGGTTGTTCAGGGTACGGGCGATTTCGCCGGGATCGCCGACTTCCCGTTTCATCTCCAGCGACTTCTTCAGGAGGCGAATGCCGCGACCGAGTCGGCCGCTGACGGCATACAGGCTGGCGATATTGGACAGGGTGGAGGCGCTTTCGGCCGCGACGCCCAGACGGCGTTGAATATGCAGTGCCTTCCGGTAGCTGCTCATGGAACCGGGAACATCCGATAGCACATACAGGGCATTGCCGATATTGTTCAGGGTGTGAGATATCTCCAGCTCCGCCTTGAGATCGGTGAGAACGTCCAGCGACTTATGCAGCGCCTCAAGCCCCAACGTTGTTTCCTGGCGCAGCCGGTGAACGTCGCCGATCCGATTGTACACAACCGCCAGCGCTTTGTCGACAGCGTGATCCTTATATAATTCCGTGATTCGGATATATGTCGCCAGGGCCTTGTCGAGATCGCCGCCAGTTTTCAGGATGTCTGCTTTGAGACGCAGAAGATGGCGGGCGCCAAACTCCTGGTCGGTGGTGCGCGCGAGACTGATCACCTGTTCCAGCAACCGGAGCGCCTCATTCATGCGGTGCTCACCCTGCAGGATCGTAGCCGCTTCTTCGGCGCATCGGTCGGCGTCCTCAAGCACCCCGGCCATCAAATGCAGGCGGGTGGCGAGACGCAGGTTGCCGATCTCTTCGGCCCGGGGGGCAAAACGGGCGGCCAGTCGTCTAACGGTTTTGGTATTAACCAGCGACGGCAACAGCGGCAACAGGGGCGGCACAAACGTCTGATCCAGATGCGTTGTGTTAATCCCCAGGCTCTCGGCCTCGGCTCTGGTGCCGATCACCGCGGCTCGAATCAGCATCTTTTGGTCGGCCGGCCGCAAATGAGAGAAATAGCCCAGGGCTTCACGGCGCAGGCGTTCCGGCCAAATCAATTCACCGCTGGGTTCAAAAGCACGATCGCGATAGTGCAGCATATTGCGCCGGGCGTTGCTGCCCAGCACGAGTCGGATACGCGCAGAATTGCGGGCGGTCAGTCGCGCCAGTCTGTCCCGGGCGGTGTCATCCAGGCGAAGGGTGGGGCGCTCGCCCTCAATAGAGTCCCAATTGCGGACTATGTGTCTGGGCTGGAGCAGTCGATCGACGGCCAGCGGTGCTCCGGCCTTCTGCAGACCCCGGCATACTTCGATAGCCGAGGACGGGCGGTTGCTGTCGTCCTTGGCCAGCAGACTCTCGATCAATGCCGCGACTGCCTCAGGAATGTCGGTTCGCAGGTCCCGAACGGACGGCGGTGTGTACTCCTGAATGCGACTGCTGACCTGGACCGGCTCCGAGTTTTCGATCATGAACGGGTGCACGCCGGAGAGCAAACGGTAGGCGATGACGCCGAGGGCAAACAGGTCCGAGCGATGACTGGTACGCTTCTCCCTGATCGTTTCCGGGGCAATGTACCCCATGGTCCCGAGACCCAGGCGCAGGTTCTCGTCTTCAGTTTCCCGTCGGCCCAGCGAGAAGTCAGACAGCTTGACCGTGGTCAGGGGAGACCGTCCGGTTTCGCGCCACGATGCCGGGACAAACACATTCTGTGGTTTCAAGTCACCGTGAATCAGGCCTGTGGCATACAGGAACTCAAGGGCGAGAGCCAGGGACGAGATTAGATTCAGCCCCGTGGTGAGATCGTCGATACGATTCAGGTCGTACAGGGTCGGGCCGGAACACAGTTCCATGGCCAGGCAGGGATTATGCTCCGGCGGGGCATCTATCAGGCGAACCAGTCCGGGGAACGCAAGATGTCCGATCAGGTCGTATTCGCGGCGGGCCAGAGTCAGGAATTCTCGGGGGGACGTCTCGCAGTCAGCGCGGGGACATTTCAGGGCGACTTCGCGGTTGTGCTCACGATCAAGCGCACGGAAGACCTCGGCGGTCCCTCCGCGTCCCAGTGGCCCCACCACCTGAAACCTGGGATCGTTGGCATCGCGACTCACGTCGTCCTCTATTCGTTGTCGTCTTTGGGGTGGAAGCGCGGCAAGGTCAGGCGGAACGTGGTTCCTTCACCCGCCTGCGATTCCACAGTCAGCTCTCCGCCGTGTTGTTCGGCGATCGTCTTGCAGTTATACAGCCCCAGTCCGTGGCCGCCCTTCTTGGTCGTGAAATGCAACGTGAATATCTTGTTGCGTGTCTCCTCGGGCATACCCGTACCGTTGTCGGTGATGGAAATATACACCGTGTCGGTGTCCGGCTCATGACCGGCCCGAATAGTGATCTCCCGCTTGAAGCTGTCGGCCTCGTCGGGGATCTGCGTCATACGCTCTTCGATGGCATCGGCTGCGTTGTTCAGCAGATTTAATAGCACCTGCTGAATCTGACCGACATCGATCTCGGCAGTGGGCAGATCATTGGCAAGATCAATCGTGAAGTGGATCAGCTTGAAACGAGGCTGTATTCGCAGGGAAAACAGCAGGTCGTCGACCAGGTGCTTGATGTCGTAATTGATGTAGTCAACTTCGGGCTTTGAGAAGTCCATCAGACTGTCCACGAAGCGCTTGATTTTGAACACGTTGTCGGAGATCGATCGACAGTTGAATTTCGCCTTGTCGTATTTTTCTCGTTCGACATTCATGGCCAGCAACTCGGCGTTGTTGGTGATGATGGACAGATAGTTGTTCAACTCGTGGGCCACGGAGGCCGCCATTTCACCGCGAGCTACCAGCTTCTCGGAAAGAATGACGTATTGCTCCATGGTCACTTTTTCCGTGATATCTTCCACCGCCATCACCAGACCGTCGCCACCATTCGGCAGATCGGCCAACGGAGATATCTTGAGCGAAAGGACTTTTTCCAGGTAGCCGGTGTCGTGGTAATACCGCGACTTGGCAATTTCCTCGCCGGTAGTCAGGACCATGTTGAGCATGTTCTGCCAGCGGACCTGCTCTTTTTTGGGCAGGGTATCGAGGAATCGGGAGGATTTGCCTTCGTCCAGGACGGTCCGAATGTTGTCCCGATTGAGATCGAATATCTCCAGCCCGGTGGGGTTGATGGTCAGAATCCGCCCTTGAGCATCGAGAACCACAATGCCAACCGGGGAGTTTTCGACAACCGAGTCCGTATACCGCTGCAGGCGCAGCAGGGAGTTGTATATGCTGGCGTTATGCAGGGCATTGGATACCATCTGAGCGTACAACTCAAACAGGTACAGGTCGGACTTGAGGAACATCCGAGCCTGACTGGAATTGTCCAGATAGATGACACCTATCGGACTCCCTTTCACTTTGATGGGCACGCACATAATCGAGCGCAGGTGCAACTCAATAATGGATTCCTGGTTGGCGTAGCGATCATCAGCCTGGGCATCGGACGTATACACGGACTTACCGGTCTCAACCACCTGGCGGGCGATCGAGCGGGATATCCGGAAATCTTCCTTGGCCACCTCATCGTTGCAGAGGTTGTAGGCCGCCCGGACCTGTAGCTCATGATCATCGTTGAGCAGCATAATCAAACCGCGCTCAGCCTGCATGAGTTCAATGGCCTTGCGCATGACCAACTGCAGTACATCGTCGAGTACCAGAGAGGAGTTTACGGCCATGGACATCTCCAGAACGGTCCGGAGATCAGTGTCCCGCGCCGAGTCCTTCTGAGTGTCATCGGCAATACGGGGGTTGGCGTCGGCTACCTCGTCAAGTGTCGCCTCGAGGTCGGCGAATATGTCGTTGTGAGTCATCGCTCCACCATCGTCCAGATCCACGTCCTTTTCCGGGGTCTCGGCCGTAATCTGCTGAGTTTGCTTGTCATCCAGTTGCTTCATACCAATCCATAGGCAAATAGTGTGCTCAGGCTAACTATCGGCTGATATTGACGGGGGCTTAACGTATTCCCCGGCAGGAATGTATGAGACAGGTGGAAGGGGCGATCAGGGATTGGTCTCAGACAGCGAAAACGGTCGCGACCGGGTTTCGTAATCGCGACGGCCGTAGCCGGTTGCCTCAAGGAAGGATCGGAACAGATAGGTCAACGGTGAGGTCGCTTCCCGGCTCTCCTCACTTGGGGCCAGGTTTATGTCAGTCAATGAGATACTCGTGATTTCCAGATGCAGGACGTAGTGGGATTCCGGATTCAGGCTGTCCATCGGCAGGAGCCGGATCTCTACCGAATCTCTCAGGTGATTGCGCAGTGAGAGGATGGACAGAAACGTCCGGGGGGGAGCGGTCGGGGACAGGGAGTTTTGCAGCTCAAATGACTCCGAAACCGGTCGATAGGTGATTCTCAGGCGATGTCGCGCTCGCGTGATCACGTTGTCGCCAAGAAACTTACGCGGGAT
>JAHIVM010000384.1 GCA_018816665.1 Candidatus Zixiibacteriota bacterium | reverse complement strand
GAGGCCGCTCTCACCGGCGAGAATTCAGGCGATCAGAAGCCGAAGCCCAACATGAATTCGAATACTGCGTTCTTGACATCTGCGGGATCAGTGCGATCATCGATTTTCGCAAGTCCCAGAATGTACCGGACGTCGAAAGTCAGGGTCTGCGCGCCCATAGCCATATTGAATCCGCCGCCAAAGGCAACGCCGAAGTCAATGCTTTTGGTGCTGTCTTTCACGTCTTCGGTGCCGCTTTCACCCTCGGTCTCCCAATCAACCTTGGCATTCATCAGTATGCCAACAGCGGGTCCGGCGTAGAAAGTCGGTTCCAGATGCCCATCCATGGGAATGTTGAATTTCACCAGAACAGGGATCTCGATGTAGTCGAACTTCCCGGTTTCAGTCCACACACCGTCGTCCCATTCATAGCCCTTCTGGGTGTACAGTACTTCCGGTTGGACAGCAAACTGTGGCGAAAAGGCGTAGGTCATAAAGGCGCCGAACGCAAACCCGGTCCGAGTCGAGTGGTTGTCGTCTTTGTCACTTCCGTGATGGTTGGCCAGATTCAGGCCGGCTTTGAACCCTTTGGCTGTGATGCCGGTTACCTGATCCTGCGCTACAGCGGTCAGAGCCAGAGCCAGGAGCGCAACTAACAGAATGGCGAATGTCTTCATGTTTACCTCCCGATAATCCGTGTACAACAGTGCAGTTCACAACCCAACAGAATGACATTGGAGGGACACGTCCAGGTCAAGACTTAATCCACAGCGGCGCCAGAAACGGTCAGATTAGGCGCAGCAAAGTATCTGCGACGGCCAATTGCGGCACGTACTGTCGCGGCGAGTCGATCGTTTCGAGGGCCGGCCTGATGGCCGCATCTCCCTGATGAAGGCAGCCCGGTAGGTGGGCGGGAGATGTTCTTCAGGTTGCCCTTTGTGTTGTCATCCGGTATTTTCATCCGCGAAGACTACACTGGCCGAACCCGGTTTGTGGAGTCATGGCGCCTGCGTGATTGGGTGCGAATAGTAACGGAATTGCGGAGTACTTCTGGTATGCGCAAACTGATCGAGTTTCTCAGAAATGATCACATCCAGGCTGCCCTGGTAAGCGGGCTGTGCATTATCATACTCGCTCTGTTCTTCAAGAAGTATCTGCACATGGCCGATGTGCCTGCCATGGAGGCCGCCGTCCCCGCCCTTGCCTTCACCGCATGGGAAGTGTTTAACGCGAAACATAGGGGTAAATGGTTTGCCAGACCCCTGTTCTGGAATTCCATCATGCTCCTCATCACGATTGCCATTATCGTGCGGCGCCTTTATTTCATGTAGTGTCCACCATCTTCACTGCATTGATGCCTGCAGTACCAGACCCAGCGTGATAGCTCCGGCCAATAGACAGCCCAGTCCAATCATGACGAGAGTGGTTGTTTTCCCGGAATCGATGCCGGTGGTAGTAACATAGTCTATGTTCTCAAAACCCAGAATATGCGCAGCCCCATTTGCGGCAGTGCCGCACACGATCTGGTGGGCGGGATGAAGCCACGCCCCGTCGGCAGGAAATGCAATGCCGGTATCCTCGGCTCGGAGGTGGACGGCCCGGATCCGTTCCAGGTACGCGTTGGGAAAAAACTTCCGTATGCGTGGGAAGCCTACCTCGATGAGTGAATCCTCGGGTGACTCGGGAACATGAATCAGGACCTTTCTGATTTTACTGAAGTCCAGTCGTATCGGTGTTCCATACTCGGTCAGCCCTGCTACCGTCGATGTTCGTTCGTCGAACAGACCGCCCAGTGAATCGAACCGCACGGTATCCGGTGGCACGATCAGAGCTGCTATGTGGGCGTCGCCGGCTCGCGCCTGCTGCCTGCTTGCCAACTCCTCCACGGACAGCCGTACCGGTACAGTACAACCACTCAGGACGTAGTTGGTGAGGGAGGCAATGAGCAGGAGGTAGAGAGTCCGGCGCATTTGTTGTACTCCACACAAGCCGGTTAAGGGGAACGGACGCATCCGGCAGTCATCGGTCCAGGTTGAGGATCAGGGACTCCGGTGGTTGTCCGGACTTACACAGAAAGTGTCGGAACCGTGCCGAATTGTCAAGGAGCGAAGATATGAGATTCTCTGACATGTCGCAAAACCTCACGTGACGTCGCAGACAGTCGTCGATTAACGCGGAGAAAGGTCGTCTCTCAATTGTCTGGGCGCGATGTCGCGTGATAGCGCTTGTCGGCCGTCAGTTGACAGGACTATATTGCTCGTACGACCTTGACTCTGCTACGAGGAATGTGCAATGAACGCGGTTATACTCGACGGATCGCTCGAGAACAACAAGGTTCCCGATACTGTTCGGGCGGCTCTGACCGATGAACTGGCGGCGGATGGCTGGACCGTGGACACGATGGTGCTGCGGGACCTGAACATAGCCTACTGTGTGGGGTGTTTTGAGTGCTGGGTCAAAACACCGGGCATGTGTCGGTTTAACGATGATGGACGGGAGGTGGCTCGCCGGTTTATTCAGAGTGATCTGGTGGTCTTTCTGACACCGGTGTCATTTGGCGGGTATTCATCGGCCCTCAAGCGGGGGCTGGACCGCATAATCTGCCTGATCTCACCCTTCTTCAAACAAGTCAGGGGAGAAACGCATCACAGGCTGCGCTACAACTCGTATCCCCGCGTCCTGGCACTTGGCACAATGCCGGAGGCCGATCCGGAAAGCGAACGTATCTTTTGTCGGCTTGTCGAACGAAACGCCATCAATGTTCACTCTCCCGGCCATGCCGCAGATGTGTTCGTGGATAACGAGGAGACCGCGGCGGTGCGGCATCGGATGCATGCCATGCTCGACCGGATCGGAGTGGTGTCATGAACACGGCCAAACGAGTTCTTTTGCTGGTCGGGAGCGCCAAGCAACAAACGAGCACCTCGGAAGCGATAGGTACCTGTCTGCTTGAAAGACTTCACCCGGCCGGGTTCGAAACCGAAACCCTGTTCACGCACAAAGCAAGCAGATCTGATGAAGCGATGGCGGAGTTGATCGCTGCGGTTGCCCGGGCCGACCTGATCGTCCTGGCCTTTCCACTGTATGTGGATTGCCTGCCGTATACCGTCATCAACGCACTGGAGCACATCCGTGACAGTCGTCGCTCCACCACGAATCATAAGGATCAGTCCTTGTTGTGTATCGTCAACTGCGGATTTCCAGAGGCTCACCAGAATGAGACCGCCCTTGCCATATGTCGGCAGTTCGCACGCGAGACCGGATTCACCTGGAGCGGGGGACTGGCCCTGGGGGCAGGGGGGGTGATCCACGGTCGTCCGCTGCGTGAAGTCGGAGGAGCCGCGCGAAACGTGATGGCCTCGTTGGATGTGACAGCCGACGCACTGATCAGAAGCGAGCAGATCCCGAAGCGGGCGGTTGACCTGATGGCCCGGCCGCTCGTGTGGAAATGGGTGTATCTCTGGTACGGGAGTCGCGGTTGGCGGCGAGTGGCGAAACGAAACGGTGTTCTCAAAGCCCTGGGGAGTCGTCCGTATCAGAAGCTGATATGAACCCCACCAGCCTCGTGCCGGGATCCAGCTTCAATCAGTTCTTCTTAGCCACGAAAATCATCTCCGGTGATTGATCGGTCAGGGGAGATCGGTCGAAGTTGCCGAAGATATGTTCCAGGTGAAACCCGGAACGCGCCAGCAAGTGCTCCATCTCATACCGAAACAGATAACGTACCGGGAAAGCGTGAACGATTCGTTCCGAAATACCGTTGGCACCCGTGAGGTAGTATATCAACTCAACATCGTTGAACTGCTCGGCGACATGAGCCGCTGAGATACGATGGCACCGGCGCAACCGGCGACCATCAGGCAATGTCATTTCCGCGCAATCCTCTATTTCCACCGACGGATCCCATGAGGACAGTTTTTTGAGGTCGGGATGAAAGAGGTCAACAATGAGTCTGCCCCCGGGTTCGAGATGCCTGTGTGCGCCTCGCAGGCACGCCAGTTGATCATCGACCGATTGCAGGTGCTGGAAGGCGCGAAAGGGCACTATCACCAGATGAAATGATTGATCCAGCGATATAGCGGTCATCGAGCCTGCGATCAATTGGACCCTGGCACGGACATCGGTGGGTGTCGACTCAAGTTTTCCGCGGCAGCGAGTGAGCATGTGTTCGGAAAGATCAAGGCCGACGATACCACAGCCCGAGGCTGCAATCGGCAGCAGAATCCGTCCGGTGCCGCAGCCCAGCTCAAGCACGGTCCCACCGCCAACCTTCGCTTCCTCAACGTAGAAGTCTCTATCCGGGCGATGAGTGTGCATCGGTATGAGATCATAAAGCTCGGCCAGGATTGGCGAGCTGTCGTAGTTCCCGTCGCTTGACATCTTTGGTCGTCCCCGTGTATGGATTCTACCGGCACGATAGTAGTTGACGTTGAGTGGGGCAAGCACTCGATTGCTTTGCGGTAGCCACGCCGATCGGATTTCGGGCAATTGCTGCCGGGCGGGTGAAACAACTCGTTGCACGCAGCTCAAAATCGCGCTAAATTGGCGCTGAGGGGATAATCATCGGCGCCGCAACGGCATATTCACGTCGCTCGGATTGTCTCCCCGGAACAGGGACAACAAAATCTGGATTGATGAAGATAAACCAAAGGTTTGTCAAAACGTCTGCCGATCAAAGGATGTAGAACCATCACTCCAGACAGGAGAAACGTATGAAGCGCATCGGGTTATGGTTGGTGTTCGTATTTCTGGCCGGTACGGGAAGTATCTCGGCGGCAGGCATTTGCGCCGACCACGATGGCATTGCTGAATTCGACCAGATCGAATCGTCGGTAATCGCCGAAATCCAGAGCGGCTATCGAATCTATTACGGTCATACCTCCCACGGCAGCCAGATCATAAGCGGCCTGGAGTACCTGGAGGGTGATAATCCGTTGTACGACCCGCCGGTGTTTTATGAGCGGTCCGATGATCTCGGCGCCACCGGAGACACCACCTGGGTCGCGGATATCCGTTCCTGGCTGGCGGGACACCCCGATTACAACATGGTAATGATGTCCTGGTGCGGCGGTGTCTCGGACAATACCGAGGCCGGTATCAACACCTACCTGAATAAGATGGACGAACTTGAGTCGGATTACCCCACGGTTACGTTTGTGTATATGACTGGGCATCTCGACGGTACCGGACCTGATGGTATCCTGTATCGCAACAATAATCAGATCCGGAACTACTGCGAGGCCAACGCAAAGGTCCTTTACGATTTTGCGGACATTGAAAGCTACGACCCGAACGGCGTACATTATCCCAACGAGTCGGATGCCTGCGGCTGGTGTACGGACTGGTGCCTGACCCATGACTGTTGCGACGGCTACTGCGCCCATTCGCATTGCTTTAACTGCTATCAGAAAGGCAAGGCATGGTGGTGGATGATGGCGACCCTTGAGGGGTGGACGTTTTCCCTCGATGCCGATGACGACCCGGGGGATATGCTGCCCGAATCGGTCCGGTTGCACCAGAACTATCCCAACCCGTTTAACCCGTCGACATGGATCGGCTATGAACTGCCAACGTCGTTGTACGTGGAACTGACCGTACTGAATCTTCTCGGTCAGGAGGTACGCACCCTGGTGAGTCAACGACAGGCCGCCGGCGCATACCGTTTCGAATGGGATGGCCGGGCGAACAACGACCAGCCGGTAGCCAGCGGGCTGTACTTTTATCGCCTGCGGACCGGCGACGTTGCCCAGACCCGAAAGATGCTGTTACTGAAGTAGTCCCCGGACAGAGTTCCGGCCGTACCAACAGCCCGCGATCAATGATCGGGGGCTGTTTTGTTACGGCAGGGTCAGGGTTGGGTAGTACCGCGCTACTTTTTGCCCGGCTTAATCCGTCCTGCATCGCGAAGTGCTTTGCGCAGCAGGAACTCGATCTGACCGTTCAGACTGCGCAGATCATCATCCGCCCACCTTTGCAGATTGCGCAAGACCTCGGGATCAACCCGTATGAGAAACGGCTTTCGTTCCGCCACAACTACTGATACAGTGTTCCGGTATTGATGACCGGCTGGGTTGAAGTTTCGCCGCAGAGGACAACCAACAGGTTGGACACCATAGCGGCCTTACGTTCGTGATCCAGCTCGATAATACTCTTCTTTGACAGCTCATCGAGCGCCATTTCCACCATGCCGACCGCACCCTCGACTATCAACTGGCGCGCGGCCACAATGGCCCCGGCCTGCTGACGTCGCAGCATGGCCTCGGCGATCTCCTGCGCGTACGCCAGATGGCTGATACGGGCTTCCTGAACCTGCACACCCGCCTGGTCCAGGCGGTCCTGGATTTCAACGCGCAGTTGATCGGAGATGGTGGCCGTATCGCCGCGCAGCGACACCCGGCTATCTTCATGGGTATCGTACGGATGCTGGGTGGCCAGATTACGCACCGCGGCCTCGGACTGGATCTTCACAAATTGCTCGTAATCGTCGACCTCGAAACATGCCTCGGCCGTATCGACCACCTTCCATACCACGATAGTCGCGATCTCGATAGGGTTGCCATCGATATCATTTACCTTCATTCGTCCCGTTTCGAAGTTTCGTATCCGCAGGGAAATACGCTTCTTGGTATAAAACGGGTTAGCCCAGCGCAGCCCTTCCTGTTTGCAGGTGCCCACGTACTTGCCGAATAACTGCAGGACCCGGGCCTCGTTCGGATTGACATAAAACACCCCGAAAAGCAAAAAGAAGTTGACTACCAGCCACAGGGCCGGCACCACCTTGAGGATCGGCGGCAGAAAAATCAGGGCCGCCACACTAGCCAGAAACAGGACGATCAGAAGCACCAGAATTCCGAGTCCCGACGGGACATTGCGAACGTTTTCTTTTATCATCGTTTTCTCCTTTGCATGATATCACTTTAATATTACGACAGTATCACCCTAAAGATTCACCCTGTCAGGCGTTTTTTTCCAGAAAAGGCACAAAATCGATGTTTGGCGGCCGGTGGCGATGGAGGAATACGAACGAATCTGTCCACAATCGGCTCGGCGCGGGAACGCGAGACCGGAGTAGCGGTGGACGCATTTGCGACCCGTGCTGACCTGCCGTAACGAATTGTCCCAAAAGCGTCACCATCTATCCTGAAACTCGAAGCGGCTGACGGCAGCGTCCATTAATCGCTTGTCTTTTTCGGGAGAGGTGAACTCTTTTCAATAGACGGATCCGAATCCAGTCTCATACCACGGACAGCAAAAACTCTTTTGCTGGCTTCGGAAGCATCTCTGAAAGTTTACAGGAGGCAAAAGGAGTAGGTCATGAGAAAACCGTTATTCCTGACGGTTACCGGCGGCTTCCTCATAGTCGCGCTGTGCCTGGCCGGCGCGGTTTGGGCGGACACAGAGGAAGGCAAGGTACCCATCACGACATCATCGCAGGGAGCCCTGGGGTTGTTCCTGGAGGGAAGAGGCCTGGTCGAGAATCTGCGAATCCAGGAAGGCCGTCAACTCTTTGTGAAGGCCGTGGCGGCCGATCCCGATTTCGCGCTCGCGCATCTGAACGTAGCCATTTACGCAGAGACGTTCGTGGACTATTTCAAATCGATTGAGAAGGCAAAAAAGCTGGCCGACCGGGTTTCGAAGGGAGAGCAGTTGCTTATCCGACGGGTCGAGGCGGCGGTCAACGGCAATCAGCCGGAGCTTCGTCGCGTTCTGCGTGAATTGATCGAGTTGTATCCCGATGATGAACGGGCGCAATTCATGCTGGCCAACGATCTCGCCGTGCAACAGGATTACGAAACGGCCCTCGAGCATTACCGGCGTGCAATTGAGATCAATGAGCAGTTTCAGCCCGTGTACAACTCGATGGGGTACATGCTGCGGACTATGGAACGATACGACGAGGCCGATGAGGCTTTTCGGAAGTATATCGCACTGATTCCGAATGATCCCAATCCTCATGACTCGTACGCCGAGCTGCTGCTGAAGATGGGGCGCTACGATGAGTCTATTCTGCATTATCAGAAGGCGCTCACCTTTGACCCCAATTTTGCCGCGTCCCGTTTCGGTATCGCGACCAACCAGTGCATGAAGGGTGACTATGAGGCGGCTTATCAACAGATCGACACGGCCCTGGCGACCGCCCGTGACGATCTGGAACGTCGCGCAGCCTGGGCTGCCCGGGCTGTGATTGCAGTTGACGAAGGCAAGATGGAAAATGCGCTGGACTACCTGTGGAAGCTGTATCAAATCGCGGAATCCGCTTCCGACACGCTGACCATGAGCGCGGATCTGCGAACGACCGGTCGGCTCCAGTTGGAGACGGATGATTTCGAAAATGCGGCCAGGCAGTTCAAGACAGCCCGGGATCTCGTTCTGGCGTCGGGGGTAGATCCGGCCATCAAGGAACAGGCACGCGGGAACTACATGTTCGACATGACCTGCGTGTATTGCCGTCGTGGCGACGCCGAATCGGCCAGAGTCAATGCCGAGGGGTACGCCAAATACGCCGAGAAACAGCAGGATGCCAACCTGCTTCGAACCGCCCATCAGTTGCGCGGCATGGTTGCCCTTCACGCCGGCAACTTTGAAAAAGCGGCCACGGAATTGCAGCAGGCCAATCTGCAGAACCCTTACAACCTGTACCGGCTGGCCCGGGCCTACAAGGGTATGGGGGCAAAGGACAGGGCCGAACCCTATTGTAAGAGTGCGGCCAATTTCAATGCGGTGAACGACATAAACTACAGTCTGGCCCGCCAGAAAGCTCGCCAGATGATTGCCGAAATGTAGAGGAGGCTGCTCCCGCTATCGGGGGGCGCCCATTGAGTCTGTGAGCCCTGCGCGCGGTTGTGATGCCGCCGCAGGGTTCTTGTGATCCCGGATGCCCGGGAGGCTCTGCCCCGGGCTTTTTGTCTGTTTCCACAAGAATAGCTGCGAAAGATTATCCGCTTACCTGCGACTAGGGGAGTAACCCTTTTGTTGCGAGGTGTCTCTCATGAAACGCTATGCCCTTGCCGTTTTTGCTGTTGCGGCAGTCTTTGTGTCCCTGCCCATTAATGCCCAACTTCTCCATGAACCCGAAAGCGTGGTGTTTGACTCGCTGCGCAATCGATACCTGGTGTCCAACGCTTTCGACGGCGCTATTGTCCAGATTGACAGTAACGGCGTCCAGAGCTATTTCGCCAACGAGTTGGAAAAGGCACTGGGTATGCACATTGTCGCTGACACCCTCTATGTGTCCTCCACGGGAGGTGCGTTGGCGGGACTCGTTGGTTACTCGCTGGTCACCGGAGAACGGGTACGTCACGTACCCCTCACCGGTATGCTGCTCCTGAATGACATTGCCTCCGATACCTCGGGATACCTTTACGTGACCGAGTCCGAAAACAACCGCATGTTCCGCATCAGCCTGACCGACTACTCCTATACGACCATCGGTCAGGGTGTGCTGGCCTATCCCAACGGCCTGTGTTTCGACGATGTCAACAACCGGATGCTGGTGTCTGACTACAGTTTCCGGCGGCCGATCTACGCCCTCAACCTGCAGACCTTTCTCCTGACCGTGGTCGTGTACACTGATCTTGGAATCGACGGCATCACCCGGGATCACGAGGGCAATTACTACGGGTCGCACTGGGAAACCGGGGGCGTATACAAGTGGGAACCCACCTTTGCGGAACCAAAACAGCAAGTAATCGGCGGTCAGAACGACCCCGCAGACATATTCTTCAATCTTCACGACACCGTGATGGCGGTTCCCAATTTCAGTGGCAATGTAGTGCGGCTCATCCCCTGGTGGAACTGGCAGGATTTCGACGACGACGGTCGCATGAACGGTGTTGACAACTGTCCCAATCACGCCAACCCGGCCCAGGAGGACAGCGATGGCGATACGTTTGGTGATTCGTGTGATGTCTGCCCGGGGTACGATGACCGGGTGGATACCGACGGCGACGGTACTGCCGACGGTTGCGATACCTGCACCGATACCGACGGCGACGGTTTTGGCAATCCCGGATACGGATCCAACACCTGTGATCCCGACAACTGCCCGGACATTGCAAATCCGGGTCAGGAGGACGGCAACGGCGACGGTTACGGCGACGTGTGTTGCTGTCACGACGGTACGGGGAATGTCGACGGCGATGTAGCCGACGGCGTGGATGTTGGCGATTTGACGAAACTGATTCAGTTTCTCTTCATAGATTTCGAAGAGCCTTACTGCCTTGCGGAGGCCAACACCGACGGCGCGGGTGGGGTGGATGTTGGTGATTTGACCGGCCTGATCGACTATCTGTTTATATCGTTTGAAGAACTGGCGGAGTGTTTGTGAGGGGCTGAGCTCCGGCGCGCGGACTTTCGTAATGTTTGCCCGGATCACTAATTGAGCACACCCATAACTCACCCTGAGTGTATCGAGGGGTGGCTTACGGCTTCGAAATATCACCCCGGCAGGGCAGGTCTCCATTAGCCGGAGCTTGCGTGTTCTACACAACACACGGGTGCAGATTCGTTTCCCATTCAACAGGTGGCCCGGAGACCTGCCGTATTCGCATATGCGCACACAATTGCCCTGAAAGGACTGCTCCGAGAAGCGCACAACCTGCTGGAGGCTATCATTCATGTTAGATTGCGTCTCTCTCCGTTCCTCCCCATATTACCTTCATGTGTTCCCCATTTGCCCGACTCACCCTGATCTGTCTGCTTGTCGTCTCCGGTGTGTCACCGGGGGTGAGGTCCGGAGATAACTCTACGGCACTTACGCGCAAGCAACGGATCGAGCAATCAGCCAACTTTGTCGATGGCAAATTCGTCAACGCCGTGCCCACTATCCGACACACCGAAGGGTCAAAGCTCCCGATTCTCTACAGCTTTGTGAGACATCGCAACGACCGTCGCCCCAAAGATAGGCTGCCAACCATGCCGGTTGATCTGACCGCCTTCCGGTCGACTCCGGGTGTGAAAGCCGTATGGCTTGGGCACTCGACCGTTCTTCTCAGAAGCGACAGCCTCACAATCCTGATCGACCCGGTGTTTGACAATCAGACGGCGCTGAGGATAGGCCGCACCGACCGCTTCCAGCCCGCGCCGCTTGTCCGCGACAGCCTGCCGCCGATTGATATCATTCTGATCTCGCATGACCACCCGGATCACCTGGAGGAAAGCACGGTCAAGCACCTGGCGCGTACCGGCTCGAGATTTGTCGTACCGCTGGGCGTGGGGGAGATTCTGGAGGACTGGGACGTGTGGGACAATCAGATCATTGAACTGGACTGGTGGGAGGGCGTTGCGGCCGGGCCTGTGGAACTCGTTTGTACGCCGGCGCGCCACTGTTCCGGTCGCGGTCTGTTTGGTGTCGACAAAACGCTCTGGTCATCGTGGGTTGTGATCGGTACGCACGCCCGCATATTCTATAGCGGCGATACCGGCTTCTCGCAGCACTTTGATGACATCGGCGAGCGTTTTGGTCCCTTTGATCTGACTCTCATGCAGATCGGCGCCTACGATGAGAACTGGCCGGAGATTCATATGATACCTGAGGATGCGATAGCGGCGCAAATAGCTCTCGATGGCCGGCTGCTTCTCCCGGTTCACTGGGCCACGTTCGATCTGGCTCTGCATACGTGGGATGACCCCATCGGACGACTTACCCGTGCGGCGACCAAGCACAGTGTCGATCTGGTGACTCCGATGATGGGAGTAGTCCTCAATCTGGATTCAATAGTCGCCACCGTGAATTGGTGGGACGGTGTGGAATAGTCGGCAACCGGGGCTGACATCGTCCTCCGGATCTGATTTCCATTTCCCCTTTTCCCTCCTGTTAAATTATGGGATTTATATACATTGTTAGCCATACTCAATTACATGCCTCGACATTGTTTAGGGTAAGCCGATGATATTTATATCGAACTTCAAGGACGGCTCTACCATCGTGCTGGCATTATGGATACGAAATGAGATTTGCCAGCCGTGGTCAAAGGTCATAAAGAGTGTTGTCTCCGAGTTCGGTCTGTGCGATATTTCAATAATCCGAGTAGGCAATGGTATCCGACTACCCCACCTCAACGAGCCTTGAACATTAAAGGACATCATTGATACTTCCCCGTTCTCTTTAATCACTTTGTAATAGTCATATCTGCTAAGTAGATACTGGATTAGAGCCTCAGCCGTCCTGTCTGGCTGCCT
>JAHIVM010000383.1 GCA_018816665.1 Candidatus Zixiibacteriota bacterium | reverse complement strand
GACCCTGAGAATACGGATGTGCTGCAGGGCATTGGCCGGTACTTCAACCAGCTGGCCCGGGATGCCCGAGATTCCTCTAACGCGTACAAGGACCTCGGTGACTCGGCGACGGCGAAGAAGTGGTCCGACATGACCGAGGCCCGCTTCGACTCCGGCCTGGTATACCTCAAGCAGGTCTTCGAACTCAAGGGCGATCTGCAGTCGGCCGAGGAATACGGATTGATTTGCTTTATCCGCAATGATTTTGAATCTGCCCGGACAGCCTTTGCCAAAGCTGTCGAGGTTGATTCGACCAGTGTGGATAACTGGACTTCCCTGGGGGATGTCAATCTGCAGCTTCATGACTTTACCGCCGCGGCCATGGCGTACGAAAAAGTCCTGGCTCTGACCCCGACCGACAAACAGGTTATGGAACGTCTGTACGATCTTTATCAGGAGCTCCAACGACCCAAGCGCCGGGCGGCGATAAAGAAGATGATGGACAGCCTTTAGGCTGGGCACGCAATCGATGAACAAAAGGCTGGCCCTGAGGGTCAGCCTTTTTCTATACTCCAGACAATGAATTCACGCAAAACACTGGTCAACGTAGCTGTCCAGGGGCCGTTCCGGCGAACGTTCGCCTATCATCTCCCGCCGGATATTGCTTCGCTGCAGCCGGGGCAACGGGTGCTGGTGGGGTTCGGCCGTACCCGAACGGTGGGCTTTTATCTCGGACCGCAGGAGACTGATCCCGGGGTGGATACCAAGCCGATTGTCAGGGCTCTCGATCCGACCAGTTTTTTCTCCGATGATCTGTTCCGGTTGTGCCTCTGGCTGGCCGACTACTATTTCGCCAATCCGGCCGACTGCCTGGCCACCGCCTTGCCGTCGATTCTGAAAACCCGCCGTCCGGTAAAACTCATCTGGGGGAACGTGTTGGATGTCGCGATCCCCGGCGAGGTCCGCTCTCTGTTCAGACCCGGCAAAGCAATCAGTGGGGACGTGATACACACGCTTCGAGGGTTTGAGCGGGGGCTCCTCAACACCCTGACTGCGAATGGAGCAATCGAGGAGGTCTGGCCGACCTCGGAGCAGCCCCGCATGGTAGTCCGGGGATATCGGGTGGCCGATCCAGCTCTGTGGGACCCGTTTTTCAGACGCAAACGGGTCGCCCCCGAGAAATTTGAGGGCGAGCAGACGCGGGTTGAGCTGAGAGCAGCCGGTTGGTCCGACACGCATATCCGTCAGGCCGTGAATGCCGGCTTGCTGGATGCGTCCGTGGCCGAGCAACGCGATCGTATTCTGGATTTTGTCGCCCCCCGCGAGGATGTGGCGTTGCTGCAGCCCAACCATGAGCAGCAGAAGGTGATTGACACGGTTGCGCAGATGCTGGGCAAGGGTTTCCAGGCATCGCTGCTCCACGGCATTACCGGATCGGGTAAAACCCTGGTCTATTGCCATCTGGTTTCCAGAGTGCTTGAAGCGGGCCAGTCTGCCTTGGTGCTTACACCGGAGATCGCACTGACCGGTGCGACTTTGGCGTACTTTAGAGGATTTTTCGGTGATTTGGTGACTGTTATTCACTCGGCAATGACCAGCCGGGAGCGCATGGAAAGCTGGAACGGTATCAGACGGGGGCGCTACCGCGTGGTGATCGGACCCCGGTCGGCCGTCTTTGCGCCCATCCAGGATCCGGGCATAGTCATTGTTGATGAGGAGCACGACGGGTCCTACAAGCAGGATGATCCCGCGCCGCGTTTCAACGGCCGGGATGCAGCCGTCATGCGGGGGCAGTTATGTGGTATCCCTGTGCTACTGGGATCCGCCTCGCCCTCAGTGGAAAGCTACCACAACGCCACGTCCGGACGGTACACGCTGCTGGAACTGAAGGAGCGGCCGGGTGATGCGCGTTTGCCGGTGGTACGTATTGTCAATATGGGACGAGATCGGCTTGAAGGCGAGTTGTCTTTCCTTTCCTATCCATTGAAGAAAGAGATAGGGCAGCGCCTGGACCGGGGTGACCAGGTGATCCTGTTTCTGAATCGGCGTGGGTATTCGCCGCAGCTTAAGTGTCTGGACTGCGGCCATGTTCCGGAGTGCCCGCAGTGCAATATCCGCCTGACTTATCATAAGGTCGGGCGCAAGCTCACCTGCCACTATTGCGGGCACCTTGAATCGGCGCGTGACAGGTGCGACCGGTGCGGGCATTCGTACCGATTTCCCGGGGCGGGCACGCAGAAAGTCGAGGAACAGATCATTCGCCTGTTCCCCCAGGCGAACGTGCTCCGGTTTGATTCCGACACGGCGTCCGGGCGAAAGAACGCCCACCAGTTGCTGAAATCATTCGCGGCCCGCGAATACAACCTGCTGCTGGGGACGCAGATGGTGACCAAGGGTCTGGACCTGGCCGGTGTCACCCTGGTAGGTGTCCTCAGTGCCGATATCGGGCTGGACATGCCGGACTTTCGGGCCTCGGAGAAAACCTTCGACCGTTTGCTGCAGGTGGCCGGGCGATCGGGCCGGGGGGACCAGCCCGGCGATGTGTTCATCCAGACCTACTATCCCTCGCACGATGTGGTTGAGGATGCGGCCCGCCAGGATTTCCACACGTTCTTCGAGCGAGAGATTGAGTCACGCCGACTGCATGACTTTCCACCCTTTTGCCGCTGTGTGCGGTTTGTGCTGGCCGGCAAAGAGGAGGCGTTGCTCCGCGAGCAGAGTCTGGCTTTTAGTCAACGACTCGAACAGCGGTTATCCTCGGCCGGTACGGCAGGGTTGATTCTGGGGCCGGCCGCATGTCCTCTGAAGTATCTGCGCTATCACCATCGACACCACATTCTGGTGATGACCCGCCAGGTAACCCGGCTGGTCCGAATGCTGGCCGCCTGGGAGGTCGAGCAGGCGAATTTCGGGCTATCCTCGGGGGTAAAGGTCGCGGTTGATGTTGATCCGTATGAGATGATGTAGGACGTTGGCGTATGCCGCACGACGGTGTCGCCCGTCTCGGCGCGATGTCGGCACGAAAAAGGCCGCCCCTGAGGGAGCGGCCTTTCTTATCGTAAGACTCAGACTGACAGCGGCTATTCCGACTACTTGTCAGCCTTCTTGTCAGCTTTTTTATCACCGTCACCATCGGCGGGAGCAGCCTCGGCGCCTTCGGCGGCCCCAGCAGCTTCCTCATCCAGATCTTCACCCGCAGCGGCCGCAGCCTCGTCGGATTTGACGACGGTCGGGGCCGAAATAACGACCACAGTCCGGCGGGCTTCCGCGAGAATCTTGACGTTGGGGATGTTTAGATCACGAACGTGAATGGAATCGCCAATGCCCAACTCGGAGACATCAATCTCGAAACTATCGGGGATGTCGGCCGGCAGACACTCGATCTCCAATTCACGCATGGTCGCCTGCATGATGCCGCCATCGACCTTGACGCCGATAGGGGTACCGATGAATTTGATGGGCATATCAATATTCAGCGGTTTGTTCATGGAAATGGCGTGGAAGTCGATGTGGATCACCCGACTTGTCAGGGGATCACG
>JAHIVM010000382.1 GCA_018816665.1 Candidatus Zixiibacteriota bacterium | reverse complement strand
CGGGCCGGGTGGACTGAGATAAGCTACCATTCCTTTTTCCCGTCAACTGTGAGCGCCTTCACCGCGTCGGTGAGCGAACCGGCCGACACGTAGCCAATGGCTCCGGGCGTTTCTGCCACGTGAGCGATCACTTTCGCATCGTTCGCCAGTTCTGTCGGGGGCTCTCCCTTGCCGGAGAACACCCGCTTGGCCCAGTAGTCGGTTACTTTTTTGACTGTCCGCCCGAGAATCTTGTCACTGAAATCAATCCGCGGTTGGGCATCAGCGGACTGGTCGATCGGGGCTACTCTCTCCGAACCAATGGTCGACGATTTACCCATGAACACACTGGATATATCCGACGCCGTGGCCTCGGTCAGACCACTGGACGGATTGACGATGACCACGATATTCCCTGCCTGAGTCGCTCCTGCGATGACGGTTACGAACAGGATCATCGCGATGGCGAACAAACGCTGTATCTTCATTGCATAAACTCCTTACTGTTTGTCTCTTCGCAAGGTCCTGGTTTCCTAGAACATGAATGCGACCTGGGCCGCCATCATGTTCCACTTGTCATCGACTACGGCATTGCGATCGAACGTCTGCTGATCGAGTTCAGCCGATCCGTCAAAGGCATGATACTCTGCTTTCACAACCATGCCCGAACCGAGGAATACGTTGAGTCCGAAAGCAATCTCGGTCATGTCATCGGTAATACCGCGGGCGGCATTGCTCATAGCCAGCAGATCGTTGGTGATGTCATTGACCTCGCCGTGAGTGTAACGTGCTACCGGCTGGAAGACCGGAGTGATCAGATACCCGGCCTCCACGTAGTATGTTGGGGACTTGTGATAGTCGAGATCAAACTGGGCATACTCCCCACGTACAAACAACCTGTCACCGACATACTCCACAAAGCCAAGCGGGATTCTCACGTCCATTTCCCGGTCGATGTAGGCGACAATCGGACTGGGCGGATCGGTGGTCATGTCAATGCCGGTAACCTCCGGCAGAGCCAGCGTGAATTTGGTTGAGACAAATGCACCGCCGAAACGAAGTCCGGGCACCGGTGTGGTAACCATCAGGCGACCGCCAATGAAGTCCGTGAATTCGATCGGTGCGGCAAACGTATACTGGTCGGCGGTCGATTTCCCGACAAACACTTCCACCTCACCGCTGAAACCGTTTTCCAGCTCTGTGCCGGCAAACAATCCCGCCCCGGTGTACGAATTCACGCCGGAGCCATACAGCGGTTGTGGCAGGAACGCAAACGGCTGTAACGCCTTAACGTCCTGAGTCTCAGTCTGGAGGCCGGCCGGTAGTTTCACTTTACCGACCTTGAAACCGAAGTTGTCGTTGAAATTGTATTCGCCAAAACCCCAATCGAGACGAATACCTCCAAGATCGTTCACAATCTGGGATCGCACACGAATTTTGTCGTTCACCTTGGCGGTAAAAGTCAATCCAAGGACAAAGTCATCAAATGATCCGTCGCTTGAGTTCGACGTGATGTACTGATTGGTATCCGTCTTGAGGTAACTCTGGTGACCAAACCCGTTGATAGTCACATCACCCATGCCGGCCTGTACTCCGGCACCCATACCAACGGTGGTCGCGGCAAGAACGGCAAAAAGCATACGTGTAGAACGTTTCATCAGTCAATTGCTCCCTTTTGTTGTCCCTCTGCTCGTTGTCTTGAAACGACGCAGCTATACCCTTTTCACGTCAAGGGCTTAGTGGATACGTCGGCTTAACACAGGGGCACTTTACCCACAAAACGGCGCCAAATAGCGATATCCGGGGCCGACCCTCAATATGTCATCCAGCCGTTGCAAATGGCCCCAGGGCAGGAAGGCCGGACGAGACGATTTGTGTCACTCCACTGATGCAGTTTCGACAATCCGCCCATCCTGTTGCACGACAACGGATCCACACTTGTCCGCGGCCCGTTGACTTTAGTCAAGGCATCCCAGACACCACTTCATGACATTTCAATGACAATAAACCTTGATTTGCAGACGGTCGGAGAGAATAGTAGAAATGACGGGCAATCTACCGTACCGATCAACCACGATGAATACGAGTTCAGTTGAGTATACAGATTTTGAGCTGGGGAGATAGATCCCCGCGGGAGTAAGACGATGAGACAGATGCTGACCTTGGCCGTTACCCTGATCGTGTTTACAGGAGTGATGAGCATGACTGCCGGAGCCGCCGATGGTGACGGTGGCAAGTGTATGACCTGCCACAAAGAGAAGTCACCGGGGCTGTACCAGCAATGGTACGGTTCGCAGCACGCCGCCCACAAGGTGACCTGCATCGACTGCCACGGCGCCCAGAAGGGTGATGCCGACGGCTTCATGCATGAAGGCGCGCTGGTGGCCACCCTGGTAACGCCGAAAGACTGCGGTCGGTGTCACCAAACCGAACAGGCCGAAGTAGAAAACTCATATCACGCCACCGCCGGCCTGATTCTGGAGTCTGCCGATGCCTATCTGGCCCATGTCGCCGCCGGTGAACCGGTGGCCATTATGGGCTGCGAAAGCTGTCACGGCGCCCGCATCAAGATAGATCCCAACTCGCCGAACAAGCTTTCGAAAAAGAACTGGCCGAACTCGGGGATCGGCCGTCTGAACCCCGATGGTTCCAAAGGTTCCTGTAACGCCTGCCATACTCGTCACTCCTTCTCCAAGGCTCAGGCCCGGCAGCCGGAGGCCTGCTCCAAATGCCATCTGGGACCGGACCATCCGCAAAAAGAGGTATATGAGGAATCCAAACACGGCAACGCGTATTACACCAACAAAGAGAAGATGAATCTCGATTCCGACAAGTGGATTGTGGGTGTTGATTATCACGAGGCCCCCACCTGCGCCACCTGTCACATGTCGGCCACCCAGGCGACAAAAACCACGCACGATGTTGGTCAGCGCATCTCCTGGACCCTCCGCCCGCCGATCTCAAAGCGCAAAGACAACTGGCAGGCCAAAAAAGCGAACATGAAGCAGGTCTGCACATCGTGTCACGGCGCTGCCTTTGTGGATGGACATTACTATCAATTTGACGCTCTGGTCCGCCTGTACGACGAGAAGTTTGCCAAACCGGCCACGGATCTGATGACACTGATTCGCGACCGCAAGCTGCTGGAAAACCCGGCCAGCTTCTCCAACAAAATCGAGTGGACATACTGGGAGCTGTGGCATCATGAGGGCCGCCGCGCCCGTCACGGCGCCGCCATGATGGGACCGGACTATACGTGGTGGCATGGCATGTACGAAGTTGCCCAGCACTTTTACTTCAAGTTGCTGCCGGAGGCGCGGGACTTCCACGATGCCGAGGTGGATGCATACATTGACAACCTGTTGAAGAACGATCCGATGCATGCATGGATGCTCGATGACACCGGCAAGTTGAAGCAGGAAATCAAGTCCGGCGAGATGCAGAAGATCTACGAGAAGCTTTTTGACGAGAACTAGGAGCGTACGTTGCTTCAGAAATATTTAAACTTCGTACGCAGTGTGTCGGTCAAT
>JAHIVM010000031.1 GCA_018816665.1 Candidatus Zixiibacteriota bacterium | reverse complement strand
CAGGTGTACGTCCGCTCGACATTTGAGTAGCTGATTTTGGCCGACGGATTGGTCGGGTCGGCCATGTTCATGGTGCCGCCGTCCAGATCAGAGACCTCTACGTCATCGCCCCCGGTGGGCAAAAAGCCGGCCAGGACGTTCCAGTCGATTGCCTCGACCGACATGATCTTTTGGGCGGATTCTTCGTCGTCAATGGCCCACGCGGACGACAACAGCAGCGCGCAGGTGAGCCCCATAAGGACTATTCTTTTGGTCATGAACTTTCCCTTCCCTTGGTATTTGCCTTGTGACGGCATGGTACCGGGGGGATGTCGGTAACGCAACCAAAATCGCCATGGCGCCGTGAGAAATCAAAACTTGCATTGAATACGTTTGCCGGATACCTAGTACCAGGTACTAACAACATGAGGTGAAGCCTATGGTTATGTTGATATTCGCGGGAATAGTGGTGGTGGTCCTGATTATCATCGCTACCATGTACAACCGGCTGGTCCGGATGCGAAACACGGTCCGCTCCGCCTGGTCCGATATTGACGTCCAGCTCAAAAAGCGGTTCAACCTGGTACCGGCGCTGGTGGAGACGGTCAAGGCCTACGCCGCCCACGAAAAGGGCGTCTTTGAGAAGGTGGCTGAGGCGCGCTCGGCTGCCATGCAGGCATCGGGTCCCAAAGATGCGGCCCGTTCCGACAACATGTTCAAAGACACGCTGAAGAGTCTTTTTGCGGTTGCCGAGGCCTATCCGGAACTCAAGGCCAATGACAATTTCCTCCAATTGCAGCAGCAGTTTCAGGATATCGAGGGCAATATCGAAAGCGCCCGCCGGTATTACAACGCGGTTGTGAGGGACTATAACAACCTGACGGAGACCTTTCCCTCGGTGCTGATCGCCAACGGGTTTGGCTTCAAGGCCGAGGAGTTCTTCCAGCTTGATGAACCCGATGAACAGCGTAAACCAATCCGACCGGATTTCTCCTGATTATTGAAAGCCTCCGGGGAGGAGTTAACAGTGAACAATTACCTGGTAATACGCCGTCTGTTCGCAGCCGCTGTCCTGTTCTGTCTGGTTGCGGCCGTGCCGGCGGCAGCCGAGTATTTCGAGATTGATCGCTTCCATTCCGACATCACGGTGCAGGAGGACGGATCGATCGATGTGACCGAAACGATCGAGGTCACTTTCAGCCGTCAACGCCACGGCATCTTCCGCGCCATACCATACAAATATCGCGATGAACTCGGCAAGATGCATCGGGCGCCAATTGAGGTGCATGCGGTCACCGATGAACACGGGCGGGCACGTGAAATGAAAGTGACGCGTGAAGGCAACGTGATCAATATCCGCATCGGCAGCGCCAGCCGGTATGTCAACGGCAGGCAGACCTATGTAATCACGTACACAGTTGACAATATGCTGCTGTATCTTGATGATCGCGATGAATTGTACTGGAATGTCACCGGTGACATGTGGGAAGTATCGATGGCCGAGGTGTCGGCCGATATCCGCCTGCCGTTCGCTCCCACCCAGACCTGGACCGCCTGTTACACCGGGCGTCGCGGATCAAACGAATCCGCGTGCACCGCGGAAGCGCAAGAAACGCAGGGCGCCCACTTTGCAGCCACGCGTATGCTCTACGGCGGCGAGGGGTTCACTATTGCGCTGGGCTGGAACAAGGGTCTGGTGGCGCAACCCTCGGGATTCATGCAATTTCTCTGGCGTATCAACATCGGCGACAACTGGGTGCTCATCTTTCCGCCGATCATCTTCGTGTACATGTTTTTCCGCTGGCGGAAACGGGGACGCGATCCCAGAGTAATGGAATCGGTGACAGTCCAGTACGAGCCGCCCAAAGTCGACGGCGTCCCGCTGACTCCGGCCGAATCGGGAACTCTGATTGATGAAACCCTGGATCCTCGTGATATCACCGCGGGACTGATAGGCCTGGCATCGAAGGGCTTCCTCACGATCGAAGAGGATGTTGAGGAAGGCCTGATCGCTCTGCTGGACAAAACCGACTACAAAGTGCAAAAAGAGAAAGAACCGGATGATACCCTGACACCGTTCGAGTTCAAACTGATGACGGCCTTGTTCCCGGGTGATCTTACGTTGGCCTCAACCCTGCGTCTGAAAAACAAGTTCTACAAGCACCTGCCGAAGTTGCAACAGGCCCAGTACAATGAACTCGTGCGCAAGGGTCTGTTTCAATCCAATCCAAATACGGTCCGTCAGCAGACGGTCGGGGTGGGAATCGCGGTGGCCATTGTCGGCGTGATTCTGGGCTTCATGTTTAATCCCGAGGGTATCATCAGCGTGGTTGTGGCGTCGGTCCTGTCCGGGGCGGCCATAGCGGGTTTTGCCTCGGCGATGCCTGCCCGCACCCGTAAGGGCGTGATTGCGCTGCGGCAGGTCCAGGGATTTCAGGAGTTTATGAATAGAGTAGAGCGCGATGTTATCGAGCGGATGGATATCAAGGACGTGTTCTATCGGTACATGCCGTATGCAATAGCGCTCGATGTAGTTGACCAGTGGGCGGAAGCCTTTGAAGGTCTGGAGACCGAGCCGCCGACCTGGTATCGCACCCGCGTGCCCACCCGCGCCTTTACGCCCCGCTCGTTCTCCCAGATT
>JAHIVM010000030.1 GCA_018816665.1 Candidatus Zixiibacteriota bacterium | reverse complement strand
GGGTGACTTTACGGTGGGTATGCAGCAGCCGATGGCCGGATTCAAGTACGGCAAGGTGAACGATGCCAAGTACCTACGTTTCAAAGCCAACCAGCCTGATGCCTCCAAGATCAACGAAAAAGGTGTTAACCCGATTGTTGATTTCAAGGGTTCCCCGGTTGCGATGGGGTCCTCGACCCTGTCCGTCAAAGAGACCTTCAATAACTACTCGATTCGACGCACCTATGACTATGTGTACAAAACGCTGCGCAATTACCTGAATAAGCAGACGTTTACGGTGATTGACCAGAAGTTTATCGATACCATGCGGCGCGATGTCGACAAGTTCATGAAGGCCATCACCGGCCAGGATAACATTCTGCAGGATTACGAAATCAAGATTTTCGCCGATGACGAGATGCGGAAACGGCAGGAAGTTGATGTCCAGGTCGCCCTTAACCCCAAGTATCCGGCCAAGTCGTTCAATATCGAGTTCATGGCCTGGGGTGAAGGTGATCAGACGAACGTGAAAGACAAGTAAGACTGTGAAAACACTCATACAGTAAGTAACCTGTATACGTAAGGAGATGAACCTATGGCACGGAGACCTGTTCTCGAGATCGACGGCGTTGTGTATAAAAACGTCTATGAAGTCTCGTACAGCCTGTACACGGCCAAAGACGAAACCGGCCGTCCGTCGGATCGTGCTCACGCCGGTGTGATTTGCGTGACCCGTGAATCCGATGAGAAGTCCGATGTGGCGCGCTGGGCGATGGATTCCAGCAAGCCGAACTGGAAAGCCGGTAAAGTCACCTTCAAAAACCCGGATGATGCCACGATGAAGGAACTGACGTGGGAAGAAGGGTTTGTGACGAAGTACGAAGAGACAATCCCGCATGTCAAGAACCGTCCCGACGATCAGGTGCACGAGTATTTCGAGATCTCGTGTCACAAGCTGATTATCGGCGATGCCGAGATTGACAATCGCTGGGAGGAATAGCGACGATTGCAGCTGCCGGGCGACACAGGGTCGTCCGGCAGTCCCATCTTTAGCGCCACGGTGACAAGCATGCCAGAAGAGAATGACGGACTGATTGCCCAGGTAGAAGACACGGAAACAGGGACTGCTGCCGAAGACAGGCCTACCATTTCCACTATCGCCACGACCGATGTCGTGATCGACGGCAGAAAGATCGAGTATGATATCTCGCGGGTCGAGCTGCGTCAGTATATCCATAAGCATCATGTCCTTCGGGTGGAGATACGGGAGCGGGCCGAGGATACCACGCGCGATCTGACAGACTACTCCGCGTACCTGGGTAAATCGATTTCTCTGAATATCACCCCCTCGGGCGGCACCGTTCAGGCGGGCGACAAGCTGAATTTTGTTGGTCTCGTGACCCGCATCGATCAATCGGATTCTATTGATGCCATCAAGGTCACCACCGTTATCGCGCACAGCCCGACCGTGTCCATGGATGGAGCGGGGCAGAACAAGTTTTTCAAGGAAATGTCCGCGAGCGATATCATCTCACAGGTTTTGGGTGAGTATCAGATCACACGAGGCACTGTCGACGCATCCGGCTCGCGAAGCGAGTTTACGGTTCAGTACCGCGAGTCCGACTATGATTTTGTAATGCGCCTTGCGGCGGGGTACGGAAAGTATGCCTTTTACGACGGTGACAAGTTCCACGTGACCACACCGACCGCATCGAGTGCCGTCACCCTGACCTGGCGAGAGACGCTGGGATCGTTTTCAATCCGTCTGGGCACCGCCCCCAGGGAGTTTGCCGCCCAGACCTACAACTACGTGCAGAACAAGACCTTTGAACAGGATTCATCGTCGCTGAGCGATCAGGCGGCGCTTTCCGGGGTGTCAAAAGCATCCGCCGATGCCTCCAAAAAGATATTCAAAAAGTCGGGATACTCCGCATCTGCCAAAGTGGTGGCCGATGCCCGGGCGCTTGATGATGTCCTGAAGCGGGATCGGAGCCGGGCAATGGGTCAGATGGTCTCCTGTGTGGGAGAATCCGACGTGCCCGCCCTGAAGGTGGGGCATTGCATCAAGGTCAGAGGGCTGGATAAGGTCGACGGCGATTACCTGATTCACGAACTGACTCATTTGATCACGCCCACCGGCGGTTACCGCAATTCGTTCACCGGGCGCCCCCTGGATATTTCTTTTCCGCCAGGGTACTCCAAACTGCCGACGGGCACCCAGATGCAAAGCGCGCGAGTGGTTGACAACCAGGATCCCGATCAGCTGGGGCGCGTAAAGGTCAAGTTCCCCTGGCTCGACTCCGATGATACCGTATGGCTGCGGGTGATGACGCCGCATGCCGGTAAGGACCGGGGCTTTTATTTTCTGCCAGAGGTTGACGATGAGGTACTGGTGGGGTTTGAGTTTGGCAGCCCTCATTATCCGATTGTGCTGGGATCATTGTTCAACAAGGACAGTGCGCCGTCCGGAGACGTGCAGAATTCCAGCAATGATATCAAGGCGATCACAACCAAGGGCGGCAGTACAATTCAGATTACCGATACCGGCGGCAGCGAGGAAATTCTGATTGCCACCAGCGGGGGAGACAAAATTACTCTCTCGGCCGGCGGTCCCACCGTCACGCTGGAAACCAGCGGTGACGTGATTATCAAGTCGGGCGCGAATCTGAATCTCGAGGCCGGGGGGCAGATGTCCATTAAGGCCAGCGGATCACTGGAAATCCAGGGTGCCACCGTGGCCGTAAAAGGGAGCAAAATCGACCTCAACTAGCAGTCATTATGGACTACCTGGCATTACCGTTTCAATTGAATGAAGATTACCTCCTGCGGGCCGATGACCTGCGCGAGTCTATCGCCTTCTCGGTCGGGCTGCTGTTGTGCACCCGTCCGGGCGCCATGCACTTTCTGCCCGAGTACGGGTGTGATGTCTGGGAGATGGAATTTTCCGATGTCAATACGGCCAACAAGGCCGATGTCCGGGCCAGCCTGCGCAATGCCATTGCGAAATTTGAAAAGAGACTCTACGACGTATCGGTGTCTTTTGTAACGCCGGATAGAGTCTCGTCCCAGTCGCTGGGACTGACCGTCAAGGTGACGGCGACGTATCGCGACGAGGGCGAAGAACGGAAGTTTGAGGGCATATACAACCTTGGCTAAACTGAAAACGGAGCGTTCCCGTACCCAGGACGAGATATTCGCCTCCATGCACCGCGAGCTGCGGGCATGGAATTCAGCTATCCCTGAATCGGCCGAACGACTTGATCCCATCCTCAGGATTTTACTACAGTTGTATTCCGGTGAGCTGGCCCGAATCGAGGGCGGTATCGGCGAAGTATGGGACGTCGCCACCGGGTCGCTGATCCGGTCCATGTATCCCGAATGCAAACGCTGGCCGGTGCCGGCGTATACGGTGATGAGTGTGGACGCGGTTGATCCCGTGGTCGAGGTTGATCCCCACACGCGCTTCTACTACCGCGAAAAACGCGAAGGCGGACAGACGTTTTTCTTTTCGTCGCTGAAGACGGAGAGGCTGGTGAATGCCGAGGTGCGCCACGTGTTTGTGCGATCCGACAGGACGATCATGGATCTGTCCCCGTCGGACAACGACGATGACTATCAGAGTGCACCGGTGGCCATGCCCGCCGGTCAGAAAGGTCAGATTTATCTCGCGGTCGAGTTTGCCGATCGGGCTACTCTCATGGCCGGTGCTCGAATGTTTATGACCGGTCAGACTGACATCCTCAAACAATTGCGCTGGTCTCAGTGGTATCCCGGCTCGGCCTCCGGTCGCTTTTACAAGGATGCGGGCTTCTGTCCCGGCCGGGTGTGTTCCATCAACGATATTATCGATGACCCCGCCTCGAGAGAGTTCAACTGGGGCGGCCTGCGCTCGAGCGACAATCTCTTCCATCAGTTGGAACATTGCTTTGCCATTCTGCCGGCAAGCTTTGTGGAGAGCTGGGAAATCGGACCGCCGGAGCCAAAGTTGGCCGAACTGCTAAGCGAGAACGGCTTGGCGCCCTTTGACGACACGGATCGCTTTTTGTGGATTCGCCTGGACCTTCCG
>JAHIVM010000381.1 GCA_018816665.1 Candidatus Zixiibacteriota bacterium | reverse complement strand
ATACACCCGGAAACCGTTGTTGATATTGAAGTAGCGGTCACTGGGGTTGGTAAAACGAATGTAAAACGTAGCCGTCCCCCCGGCCCGGAGCATGGTGCCGTTGTTGTACGCACCGTCGACATGGTCAAGCGATACCGATTGCGCGAAGATCACCGCCGGCATCAAGAACAGCATACACGCCAGAGCCAATCGTATGACAAGCCTCTGCATAACGACCCTCCTCCGGTTCAGAAATAGAGGTACTCTATTCTTTATGATTGCTTCACAGATACTTTACTATCCGAGCAGGTCTGTCTCGTAACGGCGGAATAGGCGCGTGTTTTCGTACCGGATGTCGGTCAGGGTGTATCTATTTAATAATACATCGGGGGGACATCTATGCAAGCTATTTGTGGACCCGGTGAACGATGCTTTGGGTGGCGATGATTTGCCTGCGGGGGGACGCTTGCCGTGTACACACAGAACGGACGGAGGGCGAGTGCCACTGCCAGAAGTGGCAGTGGCACTGAAGATTGTCGCACAGGACCTGAATGCTGCTATTTTTCGGGGGTAATCCGGTCGATCCACGCGAAGTCAGGCCCCGGCATGCCGGTCTGACGGCGAACAAGGCCAATGTAGTCCCCCAGCCGACGGTAACGGACTTCGTGCTTGCCTTCCTGGGAGAAGGCCCGATAGCAGGCCTCCCGATTGTTGAGGTCCGCGATCAGGAATTCCAGAAGATCGGCGTCCTGACAGTGCCGGGCGGAGGTAAGATACTCGGGGTCGGTCCCGGCGTCGTTTTGCTGCGGGTCCAGAACCACATCGGCCAGCCTTCGCATCTGACGTTCAGCTTTGCTCAGATCGGCCACCAGCAAACCGAGAATGTGTTTTTCCTCTGCGGCGGCCTCCCCGATCCGGCGCTCTTGCACTGCTCGATGCCACGCGTCCCGACAACGAACAAGTTGGTCGGCCAGGTTAACCGGCTCCCTGACCAGCCTGCAGTCGCTCGAATCGACCACGACCGCGCCGGCCCGCCCGGCGGTCTCGGCTGCGAGACCGGCCGGAGCAGTCATCACCAGGGAGAATATCACGATACACATGGTTTTTCCTGCGGACATACACCTTCCCTCCGGCAGCTCAGGAGCTGCCCTCTCCGGGCAGGCAAACAAAGTCCGTGCCACGTCGCTATACTGTTGAGTGGGAACAAGATAGCCGCAGATGACGGGTAGGGTTTGGCGGATACATCGGACAGAGTATGGGGACTTCCCCATACTCGTGGCGGCCTATTTCGATGAATCGGCGGGGTTCTTTCGGGATTGCTCGAGCTGAATCCAGCGTGCCATCTGATACGCCATGGAAGAATCGGCCTGCAGCAGTCGTGCCATCACCGAATCCGCCCGGACCATGTCATCGACCAGAGCGTATGATACTCCCAGGGCGATCCAGGCGGGGTAAAACGCGGAGTCTATCTCGACCGCTTTCTGAAACTGCATGGCGGAAGCCACAAACTCTCGACGGCTGGCGTATATCAGGCCGAGAGATTGACGGGCTTCTTTGTGCGATGGGTTCGTGTTGATTGCTTTTTTGAAGAAGCTCTCAGCTTCATCACTCTTGTCAAGACGAACCTTCACCACGCCCATACGGTAAAACAGCTCGGCCGTCTCACCGCCTTTTGCGATTGCCCGGGCATAATACGTTTCGGCGCTATCGTACTTTTTCTGGGCCGAAAGGCAGTTGGCTATCTGAAAGGGGACAAACGAGATAGCGCTATCCAGCTGCGCCGCCCAACGTAACACGGGGAGCGCGTTCTCGACCTGCCCGATAGCCATGTATTCCCCGGCCAGGTTGGTATGGTACTGCAGGTGTGTGGAATCCTGCACGGTGGCCCGCGCAAAAAACTCTATTGCCCGAACGTGGTCACCGTCCTGGCTGTACAGCACCCCCAGGTTATTCAGCACATCGGCGTCGGTGGAATCCAGCGCATACGCTCTATTCATGTACACGCGGGCCTGTTTGACATTGCCGATCGCCGAGGCAACCATCCCCAGACCGCGGAGCGTTTCCACGTTGTTCGGGTCTCGCTGCAGGGCCTCGGTATACTGTTTCCAGGCGTCTTCGTACCGCTTGTCCATAAGGGACTTACCGCCCCTGCGGATCAGGATTGAGGTCGAATCGTCCTGACCCGCCGCCGAGCCGGCAAGGGCCAGAATCAGGATGAAGATAGGAAGTAGCTTACGTCTCATATGTGTTATACCCTCTGCCGGTACATTGTATACAATCTATGTGGTTTTGTCACCAGTCATTACAACCCGGCCACCGGTAGTGCAGCCGCCGCCGGAACCCGAAATCCACTACTTCCCGGTATCGGCAGTCTCGTATTGAGGCCTGACTCGAATCGCCGGACAGGGTCCGGACAGTGCGGAAAAACCTTGATAATTTCTCGGTCTATCATGCATATTGCCCCCACGGATGAAAGACGATATCTCGAAAAACCTCATGGAACTGCATGGGCGGATTGCTGAGGCCTGCGAAGAGGCTGACCACGATCTCCATGATATTACCATCGTTGCCGTCACCAAAACTCTCCCGGCCAGCACTATCCAGACGGCAGTGGCGGCCGGTCTGACCAATATTGGCGAAAGCCGTATTCAGGAAGCCGAATCAAAAATCAGGGATCTCGGCCACATCGCCCGTTTCCACCTGATCGGCCACCTCCAGACTAACAAAGTCAAAAAAGCCGTGGAGTTGTTTGATGTCATCCAGTCGGTTGATTCGGAGCATCTGGCCGATGAAATCAATCGCCGGGCGGCCGAGATCAACCGTACAATCGAATGTCTCGTGCAAGTCAATACGTCCGGTGAGGAGTCGAAATACGGCATTCCTCCGGATCAATGCCGGGACCTGATCGCCTATGTCAATGGGCTGCCCAACATAGACTTATCCGGACTCATGACTATTGGCCCCCTGACCGATGACAAGGACGAAGTTCGGGCGGCATTCCGCGCCTGCCGGGAACTATTCCGGGCCGGTCGGGGTCTGGTGGGCGACGATTTCGAGCATCTGTCGATGGGTATGTCTGATGATTTCTCGCTGGCCATAGCCGAAGGAGCTACCATGATCCGGGTTGGCTCAGCTATTTTCGGCCCTCGCGAGGACTAGTTTCGCTCCGCACCCCTCCCCCTTTTCTGAGAATAACCTGCCTCCTCTGTCAGTTTTTTGCGCAAACCTGGTAAATATTTTTCGCCGCCGGTTCGATAACAATACTAGTGTGCCGTTTTGAAACGGCCCGCGGGAGTAACCCGCCTATTGGATTGGCGGGACAGGGAGACGAAAAACAGTTATTCACATAAGTGAGACTTATCATGGATCTTTCACCCAACGACATTCGCAATTACGAGTACGGGACGCAGATGCGCGGCTACGACAAGGACGAAGTCGACAGCTTCAAAGAGCAGGTTGCCTCGGCGCTGGAAACAGCCAAACAGGAGAACCTGAAGCTTTCTATGGAAGTCGATTCGCTCAAGACGCAGTTGGCCGGTCTGAAACAGTTTGAAGACACCATCAAGAGCGCTGCCATCGATGCCCGTCGCAATGCCGATTCGACTATCGCCGCCGCCAAGCAGGAAGCTGAAGAAATGCTGAGCAAGGCGAAGGCCGAAGCCGAGGGAGCCCTGGCGTCCCGCACCCAACAGGTTACGGAAATTGAAGAGCAAATTACCAAGCTGGGTCTGACCAAGCGCTCCTACCTGACCAAGATCCGCAATCTCATTCAGTCCCACCTGGAATTGATTGAGGAAGTTGCGGAATCCGAAGGTGCCGCCGGGCAAATGGAAGACCAGCTGGAAGTAACTGATTCGACCGAGGTCCGTCGACGGAGACGCGAAACAGTCGCGACCCGTCCGCGGGCGGCCGGTGCCATTATTACCGAGGAGGCCAATGCGCCCGGCAGGCCGATCGCCCACGACGGCGACGACGCGTCCGACGATGAGGCCGCGGAGCAGTTACGCGATGTGCTGAACGGGGAGCAGGCGGAAGCCGAACAGGCGCCGCCGGAACCTCCGAAACCCTCGGAAACGCCCGGTATCGATCCGGAACTGGCCGCGGCCCTGGAGAACTACCAGAAGCGGACTACCGAGAACCAGGCCAACGAAAGAGCCGCCGAAGCACCGATCAACCCGGTTGTGGGCGAAGTGGTTGAAACCACCGCACGCGCCGAGGACATCCCCCCGGGATTCATTCCCGAGAACTCCGATGTCGTGAAAGAATCCACCGATCGGGTTCAGGTCGCCGGTATGGATCACAATACGATCAATGTCGACAAACCGATTGACGCTCCGGCCAAAAAGCCGATAGGCGATATCGCCCACGAACTTGACGAAGTTGCAGCTAAATTCGAAGAGGAAATGGCTAAGGCTGAACAACAGTCCTGACAAATCACCCCCTTTGATTTAGTGGCCGGCTGCGCACTCACCTCCGCGTGGCCGGCTTTTTTTTGTGCCCGTTTTGGTTTTCGCTTGCCCTTCCACACGTTATATTCCGTTCGGCAACAGATCACCGACTCGATCAGACAAAAGGAGCCACTATGGGCAACGACGGTATGGATACCTGGGAAGACATTCACCGCATGCTTGATGAAGCCGCCGCCTATATCAAAAGCCGGGTGGCACTGGAACCAACCATCGGCATCATCCTCGGCACCGGCCTGGGTTCGCTGGTCGACGGTATCGAATTGACCGGCACCATCGATTACCAGGACATTCCCCACTTCCCGGTTTCGACCGTCGAATCACATGCCGGACGGCTCCTGTTGGGACATCTGCGAGGCAAACCCGTCGTGTGTATGCAGGGACGGTTTCATTTCTACGAAGGCTACTCGATGAAGCAGATTGCGTTTCCGATTCGCACCATGAAAAAACTGGGAATCGAAACGCTGATCGTATCCAATGCCGCCGGCGGCATGAATCCGCATTTCACGCCCGGCGACATCATGCTCATTAAAGACCATATCAACTTTTTCCCGGGGAACCCGTTAATCGGTCCGAACGACAACAACTGGGGACCGCGCTTCCCGGATTGCCACGAAGTGTATAATCGCGGATATCAAAAACTCGCTAAGGATGTCGCCCTGGCCCAGGGGCTGCGACTCCAGGAGGGCGTATTTATCGGCCTCACCGGCCCCTGCCTGGAAACGGCGGCGGAGTATCGCATGCTTCGTCGACTTGGCGCCGATGTTGTGGGTATGTCTACCGTTCCGGAAGCCCTCACGGCCCATCACCAGGGGAATCGTCTGCTGGCCTTTTCGATCGTTACCGATATGGGTCTGCCGGACAACATGCATCCCTGTTCACTGGAGAGCGTGCTGAAAGTGGCGGGCGAGGCAGAACCCAAACTCCGCGACCTGATCGCCGGCTGTGTGGAAAAGATGTGATGGAGTGGATGGAAAGACTGACTTCTGACCGGCAGTCTGTTGTTGTTGACGGAGATTGACATAATAGCCATAGTGTAGACGACAGGGCGAGTTTTCATGGACAGAAGTGATTTACTGGAGTTACACTACATAGTACCGTTAAGTAACATCAGCTCGATCTGCGAGTTAGGTATACTGTCACATGAGAAGGCGGCCCGATTGGAGCACGAGTCAGTTGCCATGGACGTGATTCAGCAAAGGCGTGAGGCCAAGCAAATCCCCAACGGGCTCAGACTGCACCAGTATGTGAACCTCTATATCAATGCCCGAAATATGATGATGTACAAGAGACGAGGTGATCACCTGAAACTGGCTGTAATCCGCGTTTCACCGGCTGTTCTTGATCTGCCCGACGTTGTGATTGCCGACAGAAATGCAGCCTGTGACTATGTGCGTTTCCAAGCGTCTCCAGGCGGACTGAGTCACATTGACAGGTCAGCTGTCTACGCTCGCTCATGGAATCATGCCGACCCAATTGAGAAGATTAGCCATGGGCAGATCATGTGTGCGGAAGTTCTCGTCCCCTACAAAGTCGACGTTGCGTATCTTGAAGGTGTCTATGTATCTTGCGCTGAAGCGCAAGGAAAGTATATGGCACTATCTCTCCCCTTGGTGTCTGTTGTGAACGAGAACGTCTTTTTT
>JAHIVM010000006.1 GCA_018816665.1 Candidatus Zixiibacteriota bacterium | reverse complement strand
GGCGTCCGTGTCACCATCGCCGAAGTCCCACGACCAGGCATCCACCGTGTCCGGCGTGCTCCCGGTGAACGTCACCTCCAGCGGCGGCCAGCCCAGGACCACATCGGCCGTGAAATCGGCAACGGTGTTCACAAACCTGACCCGGTTCGCATTGAAATTCGGAATGGCAAGCACATCGTTGTCGCGATTATACGCCAGTCCGGCCGGACCTTCGTTATCCGCGGCAATTCGGGTAGGGGGATCCGAGTACGTCGAATCCCAGCGCCACACTGAGTTGGTTCCGGCGTAGGATCCGGCGAAAGTGTTGCCCTTTCCGTCGGTCACTACACCGTCGAAGAAACCGATGCCGTTCGGACAAATAGGATACACGGTCGAATCAGGCAGATCCACGGCCATTATGGACGCACTGGCGCTGGCAGCCCAGATCACAAGCAGCAGTCGGTTGTGGATTTCATCAAACGTGCAGTCCTGAACATTACTGGCTAAACCCCAGCCGACAAACAGCGAGGTCGAGTGATCGGATAGATTGATCTTGAACAGCCGGCCGCCGGTGTCGATGGCATATAGATGCCCCGAGGTATCCGCCGCCAGACCATCCATATTCTGAATCGGAGTGAACGGAATCGTTACAATCTGCTCGCCGGTTGTCAGGTCGAGTCCCACCACGGTCGTGCGAGTTGATACGTAGAGCGTGTTGCCGACTATCTCGTTGCCGAGACAGTTGCCCAATCCTTCGGCAAAGATGCTCAACGAGCCGTACTCGTCTACCGCAATTACATTGCCCGCGGTATAGTTCGACACGAGCCACCGATTGTGAACCGAATCCCAGGCGACGCTTTCCGGACCGCTAAACAGATTCGGCGTGGCCCACCCAGCCGTTGAAAGCAATACAAACAGCACCAGGTAACAAATGAACCTTCCCATGGAATCTCCCGATCTTCTTGTGTTAGCTTGTATCTGTGAAGGTCGAGCCAATGCCCGTTTCTTGCGCAACCCCGAGTCGTTTTTCGTTTTTTCTCCGGAAGCGCGATATTGAGGACCGGGTCTCGGGAGATTCCTCAGCCGACGAAAAGTTCTCTGTTTCCTTTTGGCCCGGGAATCCTATATTGTAGTTCCGACTGGTAGGTACTCTATTGACAGAACAAAACTTAAACGAACTGTACAATCAGGCGAAGCAGGGCGACCGTCCCGCAGAGGAGCAACTCTTTCGGGCTCTGACTGCAAGATTCCGGCTTTTCGTTCGCCGAAGAATATGGAACGGCGAGGATGCCGAGGAGATTGTGCAAAAGACCCTGATGGCTATCAATCGGGACTATCGCGATATGGAGTTTACCGCCAGCTTTTCGGCCTGGGCCTATAAGGTGCTGGATTACAGAATCCTGAGCTATATTCAGTCGAAACGACGGCACAATGAACGCAATCCTCGACTCGATGATGTTTCCGGGGGCACCGAGCCTGCCGGGCCGGATTCCGATCCCGACCTGAAACGGCAGTTGCTGGACTGCCTGCAACTCATCGGCCACGCCAACACGCGGTACGCCAGGATTCTCAACCTGAAGTACCAGGGCTACGACACGGAAGAGATATGTACGAAGCTGCACGTCACGCCGAACAACTTCTATTCCATTCTCTCCCGCGCCCGGTCCATGCTTGAAACCTGTTTGGAAACGGGAGATATCCGATGACCCACGGATGCTCCGACAGAGACGTAGAGAAACTGCTGCACGTCTACGAACTCAATCTGCTCTCCGAAAGCGACCGGGAACGCGTGGAGTTGCATATCATGGATTGCCCGTCCTGCTTTGCCCGGGTGGAGAAGATGGCCGCCGCGGCATCGCTCATCAACTCCGATCCCGACATCCGAGCAGCAATGGCTGCCCGCGCAAAGGACGGCGCAGACGACAAGTCCGTGGATTTGACCGCACGCAAACGCGGCTCCGGGCGGTCGTGGGCCCGATTCATCACTCCGGGCCTGGCAGCCGTCCTGGCCATTCTGTTTTTTGTCCTGAAACCCTGGGATATTCAGATTCGTCCCACCCAGGAGGCAATTGCCGTCGAAAACCGTCTCGCCGTCATGTATTTTGCCAATCTCGCCGATGAGACCGACAGCACCCGCCTGGGCAACATTGTCGCCAGTCTTTTGAGAACCGATTTGTCGGGCTCGCATTATGTCCAGGTAGTCTCAAGCCAGCACATGTACGACCTCCAGTTGCTCGTTGGCGGCACCACCGATGTCGCTCCCGACAGAAATCTGGCCTCGGAGATTGCCAGTCGTGCCGCCGCGCGATGGATGGTCATGGGCAGCATTGTACAGGAAACGCCGGCCCTGATCCTGACGGTCGAAATCGTCGACACGAAATCCGGGGACATCACCTGGTCGGACCGACTGACCGCCGTCGATCAGGAATCGGTGTTTGACCTGGTGGACCGGTTGACCGTGGCGGTAAAAGACCACCTCGTCCTGCCGGCCGATGCCTACCGGGAGCCGGATCAACAGGTAGCCGGCGTCACCACGAGTTCTACCGAGGCGTACCGCCACTATGTTGATGGTCTGGAGCTGTATTACCGGTACTATGTTGCCGATGCCATTGAGCAGTTCGAAAAGGCCGTGGCCTGTGATTCCACCTTTGCCATGGCCTACTATTCGCTCGCATCACTGAAGAGCCGGGACTACATGGAGCCGGCACTCCGGTACGCCGACAAAGCCACCGAGAAAGAACAGCATTACATCCGAAGCCTGAAGGCCACCTACGACGGTGATCTGGAGACGGCCCTCGCCGAAATACAGGCTATCCTGGCCCGGTATCCCGATGAAAAGAGCGCCCTGTACTCGCTCGGGCGAAGTGCCTATGCTCGTGAGTCCTGGGACACTGCTCGCGTGTATCTCAAGCGCGTCATCGCGGTCGACTCATTGTTCCGCCCGGCGTACAATCAACTGGCCTACACCTACGATCACCTCGGTTGTCTGGATTCGGCCATGATTATTCTCGATCACTACGAGTCTATTGCCCCGACCGAGGCGAACCCGCCCGACTCCCGGGGTGACATCTATGCCCGCAACGGCATGCTTGATGAAGCCATTGCAGCGTATGCAAAAGCCCTGTCGATTGACCCCGATTTTTTTGCCTCGCAGTGGAAACTCGGCCACATGTACCTGTATCGCGGCGACTATGACAAAGCCGAACAAACCTACCGCCAGTCGATTGCCAGCAAACGCACCAGTGTGCGCGCAGCAGCTCGACTGTACCTGTGTTACCCGTACGCCGTGCAGGGCCGGATGCAGGAGGCATTGCGTATTCTCGACGATGCTATCGGGGCGGATCGGACGGAACAGGCCTACGCCAACCTGGCCAACAAGCACCATCTCAAGGCTACCTTCCTCGCGGCAATGGGACAAACGGATAAGGCCCTGATCGAAATCCAGCAGGCGGTAGACTATTACACACAGGCACACCCCAACGCGCCGGCTGGCTGGCCCGGCATATACCAGGCGCAGTTGCAGGTGCAATCAGGCGACAACAACAACGCCATCAGGCTGAAAGAGGCATTCGCGGAAATGGGCACCGACGGTCAACGGCCGGCCTGTTATTTTTACCTCGAGGGCGTATTGGAAGAAGCACTGCAGGACTTCGTCGCAGCAGCCCGGTCATACGAACAGGGTGCCGCGCTTCTGGCCGAATTCCCCGTGCACTACTGTGCCGCGCTCGCCGCCCTGGAAGCCGGACAATACGCCGAGGCTGCGGAACTCCTGGAAGGGCAGCTCAGGAACTACAGTTCATGGCGCGCCTTCTGGTGTATCTGGAGTGTGAACATGCACTACTACCTCGGTCGGGCGTACCAGGAACTGGACAGAATCGATGACGCCCTCGCACAATATGAACGGTTTCTGGAGATTCGGGCCAATGCCGATTCCGACCTGGGGTTGGATGAGGATGCCCGGGCGCGTATTGCGGTCCTTACCAATACACCTTGACTTCATCCGCTTATCGGTTCCAGCGAGACTACTCGTTCGCATGTTTCGAGAGACAATTCGACGTATTCAGGGGAACGGTGCTGCGTGCCATTGCGAGCGGGGCGGACGTCCGGGTGTCGGTCAGGGAGTATCGTCCACCCCATGACTCGCAATAGCGACCGGGCTTGTCAGATGTGACCCAACGAGCCAACACCGCATGGAACTGAAACGTATGTCGAGAGGGATAACATCGAATGAGTGTTGTGCCCTCGGATCCAGAATCCGCACTGTCGAACTGAAGCACTGCCGTGCGACAGAACAAAAACACCCTACCAGGTATAAAACAAGACGAGTTTTTCCCGCAAAAGATTCAAGGTAATCGCAAACAGACCACAATTGACGTGGTCCGTGGACACCAGTACTACTGGCAGTCCGGAAGCGCGGGAAACGTGATAAACAGATGGTCGATCAGGGCGGTCAGGTCACCAACATCCACGCTGCCGTCGGGAGTCGCGGGGGCGAGATCCGTTTCTGCAACACAACACACAGGTTTGAACGTAATGAACAAATGCTCGATCATATTGGTCAAATCGCCGACATCTACGATCTGATCACCGGCATCACAGTCGCCGGTCAATTGCACCGAACCCCGACCGCCGAGACAGCAATCCTCGCACACATCGCCGACTCCGTCACCGTCGGTATCCTGCTGATTCGTATTGGCTATCGCCGGACAGTTGTCACAGAAGTCCCCCACCGTATCACCATCCGAATCCAGTTGGCCGGCATTGGCCGAATCGGGACAATTGTCACAATAGTCACCAACACCGTCCGAATCGCTGTCTTCCTGTTCGGGATTGGGTGTTTGCGGGCAATTATCGGATGCGTCCACGATGCCGTCGTTGTCACCATCCAGAACGCCGGGGTTGACCAGCCGCGACATCATCACCCACCAGGCCTTGCCCTTCTGCAGGCAGTTGAAACAATGGGAGTGGGCACAGCTGGCGGGACAGCCGGGACAGGCGTGGATGTCGCACCAGTTTTCGCACCAGGCACAGGCATCGCTTTCGTCGGGATAGTAGTTGCCGTCCGGATCCCAGCTTTCAATATCCGCAAAGTCGAACAGGATTTTGCCGTTGGCCTGGCAAAACGATCTGATCTGATTGTTATTGCGATACAAAACACCGTCAACCCCCGAACCATCAAGATGACCCGTCATGTAAATAAACGTCACGGTCGGGAAGTCACCTTCCAGTTCCACCATCTTGTTCAGATAGGCAGCGATACCTTCCACGGTGTTATCGGAACAACCGCCGCACCATGACATCATGGCCATGTTAATGTCGGGATTGGTACTTAAATAGCTGCGAAGGTATGGCACCCAGGTGGTGTCACCCAGGCCGCCCAAATCGTCCGACCACTCATGAAAAAATGGTGCCGCATACTTGCTGTCGATAGATCCCTGGATCATGTTGAGACCAGTCATGATCTGGCTGCCGTGCGACGTATGACCGTAGCAGTAACGATACTGCGTGCTGATGGCGGCTATCACGGAATCGGGTATGGCTTCAAACTGAGCCGGAAAGGTGTGATCAACCAGCATTGTCTCGGCGCTGCTTATCGACGGCACCGCAAGTGCCACTGCCAGGAGACAGGCCAGGGTGATCAGTTTCAGCTTTCCCTCAAACATAACAACATCCTCCAACAGAAAACGGCAATAGCATCGAACGTCGGTGCTGTCAAAATGTACTGTGTGCTCCATCTGTGCGACAACACCGGCGTCGATGTTTTCTTTCTATTCGCAGCCGACGGCCATGTCACCGAAAGTGATGAAGAGGTGATCAATCATACGGGTAAGATCACCTACATCAATCGAACAGTCACCTGTGACATCAGCAACCTTCTCCGGCAATATCGGCGTGAACGACACAAACAGAAAATCTATCAGTCCTGTGAGGTCGCCCACGTCCGTCGTGTGTGTGGCATCCACATCACCCAGCGTCCAGGTCCAGAACATCTCCGGCTCGGAGACCGCGGTCAGATCGGACTCATCGGTCGCTGTCACATACCAGCGATACAGGGTACTGAATTCCACGGAATCGGTAAGGGTAAGAGCGGTGTCCCCCAGCAGCGGAAATTCGCTGTCGAGAACAAAGCCTCCGTCTTCCCAGCGCTCCAGCAAGACGGTATAGGTACAGGTGTCACCGGCGTCCGGGTCGGCCGCGGGATGCCACACAAGAGTCGTGAGCATATCGTAAACAGGTCCCGAGGCAGTGTCACCGGGTGCAATCAGCAAAGGCGCCGTCGGCGCATGCGGGCCGCCGGCCTCAAACTGATGCGCCCAGGGAGACCCGATATACGGATGAGTCTCCACCCGGCCCGACTCATCCCCGGCCTGCACATAGTAATCAACTACCGTACCGGTAATCTGGGCCGGGATGTATCCGCAGAATGAGTCAGGGCGGACCGTGGCCGCCAGCATCGCTTCATCCCACGTACCGCCATCCAGACGGTAAAACACCTTGAGCGAGTCATCAATGAGCGCGCTGCCGGAACAGGCCTCCACCAGCACGGAAATCTCGTAATCACTGCCACCGTCGCCAACTTCACCGGCCAGCGGGATATGACGAACCCGAAGCATACCCCTATCCGGTACCCCCATCGAACGGCAATGAATGGCATCGTCGTCCAGAAAAGAACCGGTAAACCCCAGTACTTCGTACCCCGGCATGGCATCGCGATACGTTTGCAGGGCGGTTGAGTCGTAGTAACTGCCGAACAACGGCACCAGCACCTTGTCATTCAGGATGATGGAGTTGGTGTAGGCGGTGCCGTAAGGACAATACATCCTCACGATATGGTAGGGCTGCCCCCAGGCTGAAGTTTGCTGCGCCAGGAAGTCGGCCCGGGCATTGAGCAGGGCATAACTTGAACTGGAAGTGGGAACGTCTTTCACCATGATCGTCCCCGGACTCAGAAACTTGGCCCAACAGTCTATGTGGTGAATGCCACCGGATTCGATATAGTCCAACACCATGTAGTCATTGCCCAGGTAGGCCTGAATCAACGAGTCAACTTCGGCTTCGGTTTTCCCCGGGTTCTCATTGTACACCAGTTCGGTGGACATCGCCCGACCGAGACCATCGGACATGTAGTTGCCACCGGCGGTGATCAAATCCAAACCGTAGACAGTGAGACCCCACTCGGCGCCGATCACACCGGGGATGAGATCATCCAACGGACGCGGACGATTGTAGATATGATCTGAGATGGCCAGTTGCTGATCTTCGAAAATGAACCACGGCCCGTAGTCGCGTGTCCAGATGGAATTCGTGGGAGCATGGATGAACTGCATATTGGCCATGTTGACCCCCCCGGATGTGAACGAGTTCCGGGCACTCGTCTCCTCCGATGAGTTGGCCACGATAGTGGTAACCATCAGGTCTTCCGACATTTCCGCAACCAGGGCTACCGAAATGCCCAGCGGCCAGCGAATGATAACCCCCTCCGAGGGCTCCCACTCCGCAGGATTGCGGATTTCACCCGTCGGTGCCGCCGTCCGGATATGATTCTGACCGATTTCATCCAGCCGCAGCATTTCCTCATCGGTAAGTCCGATCGGGAGCGGCTCAGCGGCATCGGCCGCAAAAACAGGTTGGAATGCCATTGACAGACAGACTAGAATGATAGCGGCGGTGAGTACAAGTTTAGCCATTTTAGTTCCGCGTGACTATGGCTCATCAATGAGCCGGGTGTGTTAACGGAGGTAACAAGCATTCAAGATGCTGACCAATTACTCTAAATATATACAAGATGGCGATTTGCGCAACGATTTTGTTGCCCGATTCGTTCGCCGGCCGGTATCAGTGGGAACCGGACTAGCCGGTTTGATGACGACACTGTATCAGGTACAGATCCTTGCCGTCGGAAGTAAACTTGACCTCCACCGGAGCCCCCAGCGTCTCTTCCAGGGTGCGCATAACCAGATGCAGGCGAGGGACATCCTCAGTACGGCTGAGTAGTCCGTCGAACGTTGCAACCAGCGTATCTTTGGCATAGTCAATCTTGCCCCCCCGAGGCTTGACCAGTTCCCCGTTTTTCAGCACCGACACGACATTCTCAATACCGGGTATGCGGTCGCCGTATTTCTGGAGGAACTCGTCCAGATGCAGACCAACCACCCGATTCGTCTCCAGATTGATGACATCCAGATGCTTGGGACAAATCTCCAGGATCTCAGGCGTGGTAGCGGTCACCCGTCGAGCCGTCTTCCCGGGAATGGCCAGCACCGGTTGATCCCCATGGACCTGCTGGCGAACCCGACTGCCCAATCCGGGCACCAGTTTCAGCAAGCCGTCCTGACGCTTGATATAGGGGAATCGTCCCAGCTTGTTGATACACAGGGCCGTACCGGAAAACGTGGGCAAAAAGAACTCATCGATCCGGGTACCAACAACCTCCTGGATCATGATACCCATCTCTTCGGCAAAATCAAGCAGGCCGCGCTTGGTGCGAAAAGCAATTGGATCCGGGCTGAACGTGGAGGCATATACCTCGGCGATAGCATCGGTCAGACCCGCCAGCCGCTTCTTTTTGCTGCCCTGATTGGGTACGAATACGCTGCGATATTTGCCCGAAAACACTACCCCGATTCGGTCTTCCAGCAAACTGGAGCTGCGAACCACCAGCGGCGCGTCGCCGAATTCATCCAGCATCGCCGACAGAGATTTGAGGATATCCTCCGGGAAACGGGCCGAACGGAACGTCCGCACCAGATGAGGATACTCCAGTCTAACCTGCGATAACCCCTTGTACTTCTGCTCCACCACGTTGCCCAGATTATGATACCGCAGGAAGTACGGCAGAACATCCGAGGTAATGTACCATGTCTTGGGTGTCTTCAGGCCTGAGAGTATCTCTGATCCCCGCGATTTCTCTTCCAGGATCCTCCCGGCGAGATACAGACCGGCGCTTTTACCACCGAGTTTGCCCTGGCTCTCCGGGCCGTACACTACGTTCTGAATAAGTTCGTGGATATCCGAAATGGAAATGAAGTTTTTGGCGACATTGATATACTGCGATTGATCCGACAGAAGCCTGCGGATAAGCGAAACCTGAATGCCGCGCATACCGGCCGTCAGCGAATCCAGTTTTCCCGGAGCCGAATAGAGGTAGCGGCGGATCGCGTCCACCACCTCGGCCAGCGAAAGATTGCGATTAACAACCTGGGAGAGGAAGCTGAGTTTGTCCTCCCTGATCCACCGCTCGACCAGTTCCAGGATCTCGCCGTCACTGAGGTGTCGCGAGGCTATCTTGAAGGTTGTCGAGCTCAGATCAGGAGACATCCACCAGCGTTTATCCGTATCCTCACCATGGCGTGCCTCGACCGCCTCGGCCGCCAGTTGATCCACTCCCCATGACTGGTTCAGTTGCTCCGCTTCGGCGATTCCCATCAGGCACAGGTGGTACAACATGCGCTGGGAAACATTGACATACAGATGCTTGTCGGTTTTGCGAAGCACCTCCAGGATGACCTGCCAGGTGCCGCGATCAAGATTGCGATCATATAGCTTGAGATGCTCAAGTTCCTGCATGACCTGACGCATCCGCTGGTGTGTAACGAAAAAACTCAGCCTCTCCGCTACCGTATCAAGCAATCGTTCTTCCTGCTCCAGGAAAATGTCGCCGTTGTCGGTCGGCGGCTCCTCGGCATAGCATATCACCATCGCCCCGGCCACGGTGTCCTGCACAACCACGTCGGAACTCAGGCACCACTCGGTTTCCACAAATGATTCGGACTGATAGTTGTCGTTCTCAAGCCGGATCTGCACGCGACAGAGATCGGAGTGCGTCCAGCCGCAGGGGAGCGCTTCTATCAATTCGGCGCAGGCCTCGGCCACCGGTTTATCGTAATCGCTGAGTATCTCCTCGACCGTACACAGGCATTCAAGTTCCGCCGCCCGCTTCTGCAGCGAGGCCCGCAACTTGACTGCTGAATTGTGATGCTCACTCATACGACAGCAACTCCTGGACCAAAAGACCCTCACCAGGCGCACCGGAGAGTCCGTCCCGATTTCCTCCTGGCCGCCTCAACCCTCCCAATATACAGTTCGGCACGGGATTGTCGACAATTGATTTGCGGCAAACAACCCCGCCGTTCGGCCACACCAACCAACACAAAAAAAACTCCCGGTACCTCGGTGGCACCGGGAGCGTATCAGTGGAAACACTGATCGGTCCTGCTAGTCTCAGGCCTTGTTCAGGATTTCCTCGCATTCGGCTCCGTCAACATCCATCAGGTACGAAATGCCGCTGATTTCCGCCGCCCGAGGGGTCAACGCGGTGATGTCGTCACGGGTCAGGAGGTTGGTGGCGAACTTCCGGCTGCCGGCCATCAACTGACGCAGTCCCTGGGCCAGACGTTCGTAGTAGGTGTACAGGCCAAGGGCGCCGGTCGGGAGCTTCTCGAATTCATCGTTACCGAGTTCGTTGCGAAGATCGGCAGCGGTGACAAAGATCTCATCCTTGGTGCGACCGAAACGCTCGACATACACCGGGACCTGGTTCTCTTCGATCGTCCGACCGATCGTCTTGCCGACCATACAGGCCGCGATCGGTCCGCGGGCCATACCCACCAGTTTGACAAACGGAGCGCCCATGGCCAGACCCTTGTAGATCTGATCCTCGAACGTGAATCCGCCCGCCACGGCCAGGGCCGGGATAGTGTCACCCTTGTCGGCCAGTTGCTTGGCGAACTTGTACAGCAGCGAATGCAGTTCCACCGGCGGCATGCCCCATTCGTTCATCATGCGGAACGGGCTCATGCCGGTGCCGCCGCCGGCACCATCCACCGTCAGCAGGTCGATCTTGTACTTGGTCGCCCATTTGACGGCGCGGGCCAGGTCGGCCGGCCGATAAGCGCCGGTCTTCAGGAACACATACTTGGCGCCGGCCTTGCGGAGTTCCTCCACCCGGCTGGCAAACCCTTCCTCTTCGACCATGCCAACCCGTGAGTGACGCTCGAATTCCTTGAAGGCACCGCGCTGGAAAGCCTCAATGACTTCCGGCTTGGTCGGATTCGGGAGGACCACATAGCCGCGCTCGTACAACAACTGGGCTTTCCTGAGATCCTTGATTTTCACCTCGCCGCCGATGTCCTTGGCACCCTGGCCCCACTTCAACTCAACGACGTTCACACCCAGTTCATTGATGGCATACTCCTGCACGCCCAGACGGGTGTCCTCGACATTGGCCTGGACGATAGTCGCGCCCCAGCCGTCGCGTTGGTGATCCTGGAACAGTTTCACACGGCGCTTGAGATCCGCCGTGTCGACAACCTTGCCGTTGGTGATTTTGGATTCCACGTCCATACCGGCCACATTCTCACCGATCGTGAGACCGGTGCCGGCCAGGGCGGTACCGATAGCCAGACCTTCCCAGTTGTTTTTGGCCACATCGGTGGAACCGATACCCGGGATGATCCAGGGATACTTGAACTTCAGGCCCTTGTCGTGACCGAAATGCACTTCAAGGTTGACGTTCGGGAATACGGCCTTGTCACTGTCGGCTTCAATACCGTGTGCGCCCACGGCGGTACCCAGGATATTGAAATCGCCGTAGTCAACCGGATACTTCTTCTCCCCGGCCGTGGTGATGACACCAAACGGCTGCGGGTAAATCGTCTCATGACCCCGGTAGGCGGATTTGCCGATTTCGCACATGCCGATGCAGCCATCAACACATGTGACACACATTCCGGAAGTCGGGACAATCGAATCCTCGGTCCTGTTTTTCGTCAGCGTTGCAGCCGAGGCGTTCACTCTGGTAAGCGACATCTTACACTGTCCTCCTGTCTATCTCAATCTTTTCTGATTTCACAAGCAACACACGGATTCATGTAGCACATCATGTCGTGGAACATTTCCTTTTCCACACACGGCGGTTCCAGGTTGGCACACCCGCCGCAAATGACTTTTTCGGGATCCGAGTACGTACACCGCAACTGGCAGGCCGGACACACATGAATGCATCCGCCACACAGGCGACACTCTTCCGACCTGATGTCAAAAGGCGTACCGATACTGCGATTCTCGCCGCGACCCCGGAAACCGATAGCTTTTGCCATCATTTGTTCTTCACACATCCGCACGCAGAGACCGCACATAATGCAATCATCGTATTCCTGGCGGAACCGCTGCTGGCGAATCTGGTGCGCCGAGGCAAGACACTGGATGACTTTGGACTGCGGACAGGTGGCCAGCAGCAACTCCAGGATGATCTTGCGGGCACGCAAAACGCGCTCCGACGCCGTCCGTACCTTCAGCCCCTCCTGCACCGGGAACGCACAGGAAGCAACCAGCCGTGAGTTCGGCTCCTCGCCGATTTCCACGACACACATACGGCATGCACCGTAGGGCGAAAGCCCGTCCATGTGACAGAGCGTTGGAATGGGAAAGCCCAGAAACCTCGCAGCCTCCAGAAGAGTCGTCCCCTTCTCGACCTTGACTTCCAGACCGTTGATCGTCAGACTAATCATGACGCCTTCACTCCTGTTGCCACTGGTTTTTCGTTTTTGTCACTCTGTTGCGTGAACTCCAGATCACAACGAAGGCATCGACAGGACTCCCGCGTAGCCTCCAGAACCGTCAACGCCACTTCAACCTCGGCGAAGTTGCGTGTCCGCCAGTCAGCCGGAGCCCGCGGCGTCTCCACCCGGACCGCTCCGCTGAACTCGTCCTCGTCCACCTTCACCGGCGCGACATACACATCAGGTAATCGCGGCCGGGACGGCTGCTGCAACGGCATTTTGCGCAGGTACCGCTCGATCATGACCGCCGCCTTTTTGCCGTCGGCAATTGCCTCGACAACCGTGTTCGGGCCGGTCACCACATCACCCGAGGCAAACACACCCGGACGATTCGTCTGCAACGTCGCCGGATCCACCTCGACGGTATTCCACTTGGTCACATCAATGCCGCTGGACTTCGCCGGCCCGATAGCATCGATTCCGGCATCTTCACTGATCGCCACAATCAACGTGTCCAGCGCGATCACATGTTCCGTACCTTTCATGACCACCGGGCGACGTCGACCGCTTGAGTCGGTGTCCCCCAGTTTGTTGTTCACACACTCCAGACCGCTCACCCGACCGTTTTGCGCAATCACCCGGGTAGGCGTGACGAGCGTGATGATTTCGATATTCTCCT
>JAHIVM010000380.1 GCA_018816665.1 Candidatus Zixiibacteriota bacterium | reverse complement strand
CCTGAGGTCAGCCGAAGACAGCCTGACACGTTTGGTCCAACGAGAACCCCGGAGCCTTACCGAGCCCCAATAAATCGGCCCGGCTGGGGGTGCGCCAGTCGGGCCGAGGAGAGTCTATATCGGATGTCTGCTCAATTGACGTCGGAGAAGTACAGCTCGCCGAGATTCAGCTCTTTAATACCGGCCTCGATCTTGGCCCGATCACCAACCACCATGATGAGCACTTCACCGGGTCTGACGCAGTTCCCGGCCGACTGGAGCAATGTTTGACCGTCAACACTGTTGATCCGATCGATATAGGATTGCCATTCGTCCAGGGGCAACTCCTGCGCGACAATCGTCGCGAGTTGACCGGCCACACCGCCCAGGGACTGGAAGTCCTGAGGAAAACCCTTGGTCAGGTTATTCCTGGAGTCCGCCAGTTCCTCATCGCTGACCGGGATCTCGCCCCGGATACCGCGCAACTCTTTCATGAACTCGACAATCGCTTCTTTAGTGAAGTCGGTTTGCACCTGGGCATAGGCAACCAGGGCACCCTGACCGCGACGGCCGGAAATGAAGGAGTATGCTCCGTAAGTGTAGCCTTTATCCTCGCGCAGGTTCTTGAACAATCGGGCTCCCGGTCCCCCGCCGAGAACCTGACTCACCACGGTTGCCGGCAGATAGCCCGGGTCGCTGCGTGAGCCCACCAGGTTACCGATGATAACCGTGCTCTGGGCACTTCCCGGTTTGTCGATCAGGCAGATTTTGGTTTTCTGCAGCGGTGCGGCGGTAGCGATGGTCGACTGCTTGACATCGCCCCGCTTCCAGTTCTTGAACGCCCGTTCGAGCTTATCCTTCGCCTCGTCGAGCGACAGATCACCAACCACGATAGCCGCGGTATTGTTTGGCACAAAGTTGGCCCGGTAATACTTCAGTATGTCATCGCGCGTGAGCGCCGTAATCGATTCCGCCGTACCCGAACCGGTATACGGCTGAGCGTACGGATGGCCGTTGCCGTACAATTCACGGTTGAAGTTTTTGTATGCAATCGTGAAAGGCTGATTGGCCTCCTGCTGAATACGTCCGAGGTATATCTGCCGGAGCCGTTCCAGTTCCTCCTCCGGGAACGTTGGATTGAGGACCACGTCGCTGACCAGTTCCAACCCCGCATCCAGATTCTTTTTTAAGGCGTTCAGACTGACAGTCGTATTATCGTATCCGGCCCCGGTTCCGAAATTCAGTCCCAGCCGCTGAGCTTCATCGGATATTTCCAGGGCGCTCCGCGATTTGGTCCCTTCATTCAGGAGATCCGCGGTCAGGGCCGCCGTACCGGGACGATCCGTCGGATCGGCCGCCCAGCCGCTTTTGACCAGCAGGTTCATTTGTACCAGCGGCAGTTTGTGGTTTTCAACCAGATACAGCTCCATACCGTTGGATAGAGTGGTCTTCTGGATTGCCGGCGGAGTAAAAGTCGGCTCCTGCTGTTCAGCGGGTTCGAGACTCATATCCGTCCCGTTATCCACGGCTGCCAGTTCCCCCTGCGGCACGATTGTCATCACCAGACGAGCGTCGGGATGCAAGTATTTCCGGGCAACCGACAGGACACCATCGATGGTGGCGTCGGTGTACCGGCTCCGGTCCCACAACAGGCTGCCCGGGTCGCCCAGGTAGGTGTTATATGCATTCAGCAATTCGGCCCGGCCGCCAAAGCCGCCGACACTCTCCAGGCGCCGCACGAATCCGGCCTCCCAGTTGGTCCGCACGCGCTCGAACTCCTCTGTCGTTATGCCGTTGGTTAGGACGTCTTTGAGAATTCGATCAACCTCGCGCTCGATTTCGCCAAGGTCCTGACCCTCCTTGGCAGTAACACTGATATGGAAGGTACTGCCGATTTCCCGCGATGACTGGTACGCGTTTACATCCTGGGCCATCTGCCGGTCATACACCAGGGCCTTGTACAAACGGGATGACTTGCCGGAGGACAGAACGCTGGCCAGAAGATCCAGTTCGGCATCGCCGGGCGCATAATACGCCGGCGTGTGCCAGATCATGTCCACTCGTGCCAGATTGACTTTGTCGGTCATGGTGGCCCGGATTGGCTCGTTGAGGACCGGCACCCACGCCTCTACCCGTTCCACCGGCGGACCGGCCGGAATAGGTCCGAAATACTTCTCGACCCATGCTTTCGCTTCAGTAGGGTTGAAGTCCCCGGCAATGCACAGGGAGGCGTTGCTGGGCGTGTAGTACTGGCGGAAGAAATCTTTTACATCTTCCAGACTGGCCGCCTGCAGATCTTCCATCGAACCGATCGGTATCCACGAATACGGGTGATCGTCGGGATACATCAGCCGTCGGGCCAGCCCGCGTGCCCGGCCGTACGGTTGGTCATCATAATTCTGACGTTTTTCGTTCATGACCACGGAACGCTGAATATCCAGCCGTTCCTGAGTAATCGCCGGCAGGAGATAGCCCATCCTGTCGGCCTCCAGCCAGAGCGTTTTTTCCAGGTAGTTGGACGGCATGTTCTCCCAGTAGTTGGTGCGATCCTCACCGGTAGAGCCGTTGCGCGTACCGCCATACTTCAGGATGCTTTCGGTAAACGGCTGATTGTGATGTTCTGATCCCTCAAACATGAGGTGTTCAAACAGGTGGGCAAAACCGGTCCGCCCTTTAGCTTCGTTTTTGGAGCCGACATGATACCAGAGATTGACGGCCACCACCGGGATCGTGTGGTCTTCGTGCAGGATGACATCGAGCCCGTTCGACAGTTCGTACTTTTCGAACTTCAATTCGGGCAGGTCATCGGCCTGCAGACCGGGTACCAATAAACAGACTATGATCAGCATCATAGTCGCGGCTACACATTTGCTCTTCATACTGAGTTCCTCTTCCATACTCTGGTGGACAAGCCAATACTACCGGGTGAGCGACTGCGCACACCTCGCCTACGGTTTGAGAGGGAGATATCAATAACGACGAGGAATTCGGTCCGATTGTTTCACACAATTGGCGCGGTCGGTTGCATTCCTGAGTGGTGTCCGGTCCGACGTCAGGTGAGTGCCGTCAGCCCACGGTATCAGGCTGACGGTCCAGTTCCTTCCTGACGGCTCGGGCGAGCGCACCCAGCGACAGCGGTTTTCTGACAAAGCCTCCGGCACCCAGGCGTTTTGCTTCCACCACCCGATCAGTCTCCGAAAAACCGGAGACGACTATGGCCTTTTGACCCGGGTTGTCGATGAGCACCCGGCGCAGGGTTTCGGCCCCGTCAATACCGGGCGGCATGACCATGTCCAGAATCAGTAAATCCTGAGGCGCATCGCGCAGGATCCGGATTGCGTCTTCGCCCCCGAGGGCCGCCGAGGCATTGTAGCCGAGGCGACGTAACAGGGTCAGGGACACCTCCCGCTGCATGGGATCATCATCCACGACAAGAATACGTTCGCTGCCGCCCACAAACTCATCGACCGCCACCACCCGTAGTTCCTCCCGCGTGATAGGGAAGTAGAGATAAAACGTGGTGCCCTGGCCGACCTTGGTCCTCAGGTCAACATAGCCGGCATGATCCTTCACCACACCGTCCACAACGCTCAGCCCGAGACCGGAACCCCTCTTTTTGTCGACTGTTTTTGAAGTAAAAAACGGCTCGAAAACATGCCCTACGATTTCGTCCGGAATGCCGCAGCCCGTGTCCTTGATGGATAGTTTGGCGTACTCACCCATCGGAATCGACCAGTAATTGCTGGTGGGTTTGTCGACATAGAAATTCTCGGACGTAATGGTGATGACTCCCTTGCCATCCATGGCATCACGGGCGTTATGAACAAGATTGAGCAGCACCCGGTGAATCTGGGCATACCCGCCCTTCACGTTCATCAGGTCCTCGGCCAGGACGGTCTCGCAGACGACCGACGGCGACACCGCTTCAATTTCTCCGACTACCTGCCGAACAATATCGTTCAGATTCAGAGGAGACTGGCTGTAGTGTCCCCGTCGACCCAGAGCCAGCAACTGCTGGTTGATGTCGGCGATCTGCCGGGTGGCTTCCTCAATACTCGACAGGAACGGAAGTGAGCCATGATCCTGCGGCAGCGATTCCCTGATTAGCTCAGGGTAAGCCATCAAGGGGCCCAGCAGGTTGTTGAAATCGTGAGCCACCTGCCCGGCTATCCGTCCCGCGGTTTCCAGACGTTGCGCCCGGGATTCCAGTTCGCGCAATCGCTTGTTTTCCGTAATGTCCCGAACAATGAAGAGGACGCGGTCGCGACCGACCGCCACGGCGCGGGCTTCCTGATCGCGGTTGCGACCGTCGAGTGCCAGAGTGAATTCTATCTTGCATACTTCATTAGAGGCAAGGGCCTGCTTGATAGCAAAGAGGGTCGCATCGGCCACGTCGGCCGGTAGCACCTCTCGCGCTGAACGATTGAGAAACTCTGACGGCGGAACATACAGGGCGGTATCGGAACTGGCCCGATAGTCAAGAAATACACCCTCACGAGAGAGTACGAAAATAAGATCAGGAACGGAGTTGAGCAACGCTTCATTCTTGCGTTCGCTCTCCATCAGGGCGTTTTCGGCGGTCTTGCGGATGCTGATGTTCCGCAATGACGTTACGCTGATTCGCTGGCCTCGGAAGTCCAGCAGGCGTCCCTGCATCTCCGCCGGAAAGGTCGTGCCATCCTT
>JAHIVM010000379.1 GCA_018816665.1 Candidatus Zixiibacteriota bacterium | reverse complement strand
TAGTCGCGTGTTATCTATGGTCCACCATGTGCACAGGGCACCGGCGGCTAAGATGACGGTGACGGCCACGAAGACCCGGCGGGGCAGGAAGGCAGATCCGCTCGCATTTCCTCGCTTCATGCCGGCCCCGTGCCACCGGGGATGCGCGCCCGATGGAGACATGCATGCAGTGCCCGTGGACATAGTCGACGATCCGCAAGGATGCCGGTTGTCCGGCGCGACTCCATCTCATGTCGTACGTAACTGTCGTGCAAACATCCCCCTCAACTCTGCTGATCCGTTCACATCGCTTCTGACGCCGAATACCGCCGCGCGCTGTCCGCATGACCCCGACCTGCCGGTCACTGTCGATTCTACGAAATACATGTTTTCAAGTCAAGATTGCAGAATCAGGGAGCGTCGACACGACGGTTTTTGACGGACGGTGTGCAGTGGGAACCGAGAGACTTGCTGTCTGCTAGTGAGTGGCCGGATGGGTGCTCGTTCATCCTTCTTCAGATTGCCTGGTCACTTCCTGACGTGGGGATTACCCGGTCAGACGGGCCAGGCTCGCCCGGGCAGCCTTGATCCTGAGCAGGGGCTCCAGGCCTTGGGCGTCCGCCCAGAGATCCAGGAAAATCCGGTATTCCGCTATGGCGTTGGCCGTTTCGCCCAGGGCCTCAAAAGCCACGCCCTTGTAATAATGAGCCCGGGCGGTCCAACCGCCGAATTGCGCCCGTGATTCGCTGAAATCCTGATTCAGCAATCTGTCCAGCTGGACCAGCGCCTCCGATGGTCTGTTGCTTTCAATACACACTCTCGCCAGCCAACCGTTGGCGGGCGTATACGCAATGACAGAGTCCGAGGCGGCGACTACAAAACGCTCTATCGCTCGATCAACATCCCCCTGCGCATAAGCCAGCGATGCCTCAGCGAAGCGATATCTTAGTGTGTCGTTCGCGCTTGCGGTATTGCGCCGTAGATCGGCAAGAAGGTTCTCAGCCTCAATAATCTCACCTGTCCGGGCCAGCAGGGAGACCAGCAGATGTCGATTGTAGGTCTTGTTCCGGGGCGCTCGCAGCGCGTTTATCCTGATAGACTCGCGCATTGAGGTGACGGCGCTCACAAGATCGCCGGATTCCTCATAGGCGATTGATTTCAACAGATGAAACAGCGGAAATTCATTGACCGTGTCCTCTGACTCGGTGGCTGCGATAGCGTCATCGAGCATGCCAAGGGCATCGCCAAACCGGCCCTGCCAGATGGGAAGATACGCCCGGGCCGCTCGGCCGGTGGCGCGCCAGGTGTCATCGTCGCAGGCCGCCAGATCGGTAAACGAGATGTCTGCGGTCTCGAAATCACCCAGGAAAAGGGCGCAGCGGCCCAGCTTGTACAGCGAGGTCCAGAAGTCTGGTTTGATTTCGAGGGCGCGACGGTACGAAGCCCCTGCCAGTTCCAATCGACCGTTGCGCGCATAGATATCGCCCCGGGAGTCGTAGGGATTGGGTTCATCGGGGGCCAGCGCGATGTACATGTCAATCGCCGCGATGGCACTGTCATACTGCCACATCCAATCGTGGGCATACGCCATCTGGTTGTAGACGATTTTGTATAACGGGTCAATGGCGACCGCTCTTCGGTAATAGTCTATCGATTTCTGATGTTCGAGCTTAGCCCCGTAGTATACGCCGATTTGATAGCAGGCTGCCTTGTCGTCCGGGTTTTCCTCAAGGGCCGTCTGCAACTCGCGGATCGCGCGGTTGATATCGCCGGTAACGATCGCCTGCTGACTGAGAATGTAATACGAATCCCGTCGACGGGCATGATCGATATTCTCCACGGCCCTTTCAATTAATCGCTGGTCATCAATAAGGGAGAGGTAGTACCAGGCCATGGCGAAAGTAGAATCCAGCGCGATCGCCTTTCTGAAGGATTGCGCGGCCTCAAAGTTGAACATCCGGTGGTAATACACCTGGCCCTCGAGATAGTACCGATACGCCTCCGGCGAATGCGTAGTAACCTCTGAAACCCGTCGGTCAACTTCCTCCCGGGCGGCGAGGGGAAGCGACAGGTCGTTTTTGATCAACACAGTCAGCCGGTCAACCAGCGAAAAGACATCCTCACCGTCACGACCCGACATTTTCTGCGAAGCGACAACATTGCCGGAGATCGCTTCGACAACCTCAGCCGTCACCTCCAGATGCGGCTTCACCTGCAGGAGTTTGCCGGCAAGTATCCAGCGCGCGTTAGTGCGTGCAATGATTTCTGCGGTGGTCGGACTTGAGTGATGTTCACGTTCGAGCAGATCGCGAATGTCCTGAATACGCTGACTCGACACTACCTGCATGAATCGGGACTCGGAGAGATCGGCGATCAGCAGGTTGGCTATAATACTGCCGAGTTGGTCGGGATCACCCGATCCGGTCACGTCGTCAAAGGGAAGTACCGCAATACGATTCTCCGACGCTACCGCTTCCTGGGTGGGACGGATGTCAATCTGCCAGGGTTTGAGG
>JAHIVM010000378.1 GCA_018816665.1 Candidatus Zixiibacteriota bacterium | reverse complement strand
GTATGGACGCTTTATGCGTTCTGTTGAAAGAGAGGGGCGTGGGCACGATCGCGACTGTCGGCGAGGTAATCTCGCGGTTGAATGATGCGATTGTGATCGACTGAACCGGCCCCGGAACTACGGAGCGGGGGACGGATGACCCGCCCCCTCAGCCTGTATCTTAACGCGGCGGCTGCTTCTGGTAGCTGCCCTTCATGGACACAAACCAGTTCTTGCCGTCCATCGAATTCTCCATCGTCCACTTGAACGTCGTCTCGGCAATATCGTAGGTCGTGATCCGAGTGTGCATTGTTTGTCCCTGCATTTTATTGACTCCCTGCATGACCCGCGTGCCGTCGGCAAACGTCCCGGTATAGAGGGACGTCCGTCCGCCGAAATTGTCCACCCAGGTCTCCTGCCACTGCCGATCCTCCCGGTCATAGGTGAGCATACCGAGCCCGTGCATTTCCATGCCCATCATGTCGCCGGTGTACCTCATCTGCAGCGCGGCGCCGCCGGCGACATACGAAAACTCGGCTGTAGCCTGATGCTCAATCCATGCCGTGTCGGTGGGTTGCATACGCATTTCTCCGGTGTACAGCCACGTCCCCACCATGCCGGAGCACTGTTGCATTTCGAGCGGCGGACCCGGAATCTGCATTTGCCGATCCTGAGCGCCGGCCCCTGAAACAAACATGATTACGAGGGTCAAAGCGGTAAGATATCGGAACCTGGTCATAGAATCCTCCATGGATAGTTGCCGGTCGGCGTGCTTCCGGTAAGCCCCTCGTTGGTGTTGCAGCGTGCGTCCGTCGACGGTTTGAGCTTGATGTCGGTTGGGTCGGGACTCCGGTCAGATAATGTGCCTGAAACAGATGGCGGTGGCTCCGTTGTTCCCCAAACCACCGGCCGCGACAAAATAGGGACATGGATGGTCGTTATTATGTCAATTATGGATTTTTGTAGTCCAAATTGTCAAATTATGACGCATATTATCCGGTTTTGGGTAGATTAATGTAGACCAATATGGTATATAACCGACTCAAGATGACACTGTTGTGACATTTGGACTCTAGCTGAGGAGAGTACTATGGTGCGTCACGGGAGGTGCATGCGGTCACCCCTCCGCATTCTTTGCGGCCTATTGGTGGCAGGATTGGCTTGTGCCAATGTGGCCCTGGCTCAGGATTCTGAGATCGACAACGAGACCTGTTTGAGTTGCCACGACGGCTATGAGCTCTCGCTTGAGTCTACGGCTCATCGCCTGACGGCTGAGGCGCGCAAGCCGGCGACGGCTGTTGCCTGTGTATCCTGTCACGGTGGCGCCGAGGTGCACGTGGACGATCCGTCCGTCGACAATATCGGCCGTCCCCAGGCCATGACATCATCCGGCGTGGAGGCGTTGTGTGCGTCCTGCCATCAGCCCCATACGGCTATCGGCGGGGTCGGGAGCGATCCGCATGCCGGTCAGGACATTTCCTGCGTGTCGTGCCATACGATCCACAAAAACCACGGTGGTCTTCTTAAGGATGATGAGGGCGCCTTCTGCGGCCAGTGCCATGTGGCGGCCGTCAACGATTTTGAACTTCGCTCGTCCCATCCCATGACCGCGCAGGCAATGACCTGCATCAGTTGTCATGACTTCACCGGCACCAAATCGCCGGACTTTGGTCATGGTCCTGAGGCCAACTGCATAGGCTGTCATCCGCAGCAAAGCGGGCCGTTTATGCACGAGCACCAGGCAGCCAGTTCCTTCTCGCCGGAAGGTGACGGCTGCCTCTCCTGTCACAACCCCCATGGCAGCCCCAACGAGCGCCTTCTGGCTCAGCCCGGCGATGCCCTCTGTTTCCAGTGCCACGGTACTCCACCGGCGCACATGACGGCCCATGAGGGGTTGGCGACCAACTACAACTGCATGGACTGCCACAGCAATGTCCACGGTTCCAATGACAACCAGGCCCTGCTCGATCCGCAGTTGGGCACGATGATATCCGGACAACCCGACGGCTGCTTCTGCCATAATGTCGGCGGCTTCTAAGGAGAACGGTGATGAAACGCATAACTACATTACTGATGCTCTTGAGTCTCGCGCTTGTTGCCGCCGCTGCCGCCGCCTCCGATTACGAGGGGACGGTCAGGGCCGGATTCGTGGCCACGGACTACGAGGGTTTCCGAGGGGTGGACCATCCCTCCATGAACGTGTACGAAGGGGCGTTGCTGTCACTCGAGGGTTTCAGCTACCGCATGGACAACGGCATGCGGGTGACGGCCGATCTGAAAAGCATCGCCATGAACAACCGCAACCTTACTCTGGGTATCGCCAAAAGCGGACGCGGGAGCTTGACCCTGTCCCACAACAAGTATCAGCGCATTTACGGCGAGGACAGCGGCACCCGCACTCGTCGCCAGGTGACTAACGGTCGCTTCTGGTGGCAGTTGCACAAATCTGTTCGCGTGTTTGGCGGACTGGGCCAGACGGAAAAACGCGGTATGTATGTGCCGCTGTTTGTTATCGACACCGTGCTGGCGATAGGTGAGGTTGACTACAGTCACCTGTTGTACCACGGCGGAGTCACCTTCCGCGACGGTCGTCGGCTGGCTCAGGTGGAATACTACGGCTCCGATTTTGGCGACGACGTCTCGTCGCTCAATGATCGCAAGTCCAGTCGGATCCGTGCCACAGCCTCGGCGCCACTGCCGAACTACGAGAACATCGTTCTTAACGCCGGCTTTCAGCACTACGTGAACCGTATTGAAAATCGCGATGACACGTTGCGGGCCAACACGGTCTGGGGCGGCGCGCGGTTCTTCTACGGCGACGGCTATGTCTTACGATACAGCTTCATATTTGACCGGGCCCGTCGCACGGGCGATCTGTCGGCCACCGACAACATTGCCAACGCTCTGTATGTCGGCAAGACCTGGAAAGGACAGGGCGGCCTGATGCTCGGCTATCGGTACACGCTTCAAGATGATGTTGTGGATGAAATCACCGGCAACGGATACTACGTCTCCGGTTGGGCCCGGCCGGTTGCCAAACTCATGCTGAAGGCCGGATACGGATCCGAGAAGAGTGAAGTACAGGCGGGACGGACATTGACCGGCGACGCCGACTACACGCGTGAGTGGGGATCGGTGAAATACGAAACACCGTACGGTCCCGTTCGCGTGAAAGTGGAAAACAAGAATCGTGACAACGATGATATCGGCAGTGAAGTCGATTTCATCCGGGTTGCGACGGATATGTCGATGCGGCTTGATCGATACGGCGAAATGCGCGGATCGTACGCCTACCACACCGGCGAGTACGAAAACAGTGCCGGGACATTTGAATACAACGGCCACGTGCTCTCAGGCGACCTGATGACGGAATCCTATCGCGGCGCCCAGGGCGGCCTGTCGGGAACGTACTATCGTGCGAAGCAGGACGTCGACGTCGAGAGCTTTCGCGTAGGTCTGACCGCCCGGTACACATTTGAAAGCGGTCTGGGAATGCAGGCCATTTACACGGCCTACAATTTTGACAATCTGGCGGATAGTTCACCTGTGTATACCGAGTACCTCACGACCAATGTCGTGGAGTTCTCGCTGAGCTATGAGCTGTAATGACATGTGTGAAGGACGGTGTGAGATGAAGGTAACAAAGAACTTTAATAGATCAGTACTTGGGACTTCCAAGAGAGGAGGTAGCGTGTTGATGAAACTGGCAGTAATCGGGCTGGCAGTGCTATCCTTGATGATAGTCGGCTGCGATCGGGAAGTTACTGGCGACGTGGAATTGGCGGACAACAGTTCT